>JABWAN010000668.1 GCA_013361015.1 Candidatus Zhuqueibacterota bacterium
CGCGCTAAGGCGAGAAGCAGTTCTGGCATTTTGGCGACCCGTTGGCACAGCGCATGTAAGCAATACTGACGTACTTCCTGAAGGTGTGCATCGGCAGGAAGTAGGGTTGTCATTGTTTTTTCACTGTCCGAAGGGAACCGGATGCGTTCACAAAAGCCAGCCACATACCAGGCATCAAAAAAAAGCTGAGCCTGTGGGTCAGATACCTCTCTACGATTTGCCCACCTTAACATCTCATCCAGAAACTGTTTAACAGTTAAGGTGCTTCGACTCAATAAATCACGCCCAACCATGATAGACTCAAAAAATGAGGTTGGAAATGGGTTGGCAGGCAATAGTGGTTCCGGGCAATATTGAAAAAATTTAATGTCTTTTTCGGAGGAGGGCTGGTCATCCCAGGATGCGAGTCCAAAAACGCCATTGCCGTAAGAACGAAAATATCTGTCAGAATAGAAAAGTATGGTATAGACCCGTTCCTTTGGAAAATCGCTCCCTTGAAGTTTATCCAGAGCCATTTTATGAATCAGTGAATAATGTACAGGTTTACCAAGCTCTTGAAGTATTTCCATAAAGATAACGCGCCGGCTTTTGCCTCGACGCATATATATTTCTCTAGGGCGGGCGCGTTCTACATATTTATCAATCAGCTTCTGTATCTTACCTGTTATCCTCTGAATTTCCACCCTATCATCTATTGGATAAGTGAATAAATCTTCATCTAGCACTTTCAACAAGCGGGTCTGTTGACGCTGCTGAATATTCTGAGTCAGGATTGCTCTCCTGGAATCCATAGTCAAAAACGCCTGTAGCTTTTCCAAAGCACTGGATTGTTTAATCTGTTTGAGACATCTTGCCTCAAGTTGTCTCACTCTTTCTCTGGTAATCCCTAGAAGTTGCCCAATCTCTTCAAGCGTATGTTCTCGTCCATCCGTTAGACCGTAGCGCATCTCAAGAATATACTGGTCTCGTGTATTAAACTTGCGGAGGAGGTCATGCAAGGTTTCCCGTAATGAACGAGAATCGATTACGGTTTCAATCTGCTCATCGTGAATCATCTGTTTGAGCGTTTCAACGTGCAGCATGCCGCGCACCGGCGAGGAGTTCATGCGCTCTCATCCTTTCCCGAGTGTTGTGCAACCGTAAATATTATGGTTTGACAACGAAAAAAAACGGCAACGAAAGCAGAAGGGCAACGAAAGTCTGATGAATGGCGTGAGGTCTAAAGACAATGATACGAAAAAAAAGGCTCGTGTCAAGGGAGAATTTGTGGCGCATTCAAATCGTTTTGCAATGAAATTATTTTGCCGTATTGTCCCGCTGCAAAGATTCCGTGCAGAAAAATTAGAGGAATGCACCCATGACCCTGCAACTTTGGCGTTTGAGTTTCTGCGTGATGTTCTTTTTCTGGAAGAACGGGAGCCTAGTTGCGCAAACGCCGTCATTTGGCGAACGCGTCGATCTCGGCGAAATTGCGCATGCCGCCATTCGCGAGGCCTCCGGCCTTGTGGCGAGCCGGCAGAATGCCAACGTGCTTTGGACGCACAACGATTCGGGCGACAAGAATGTGATCTATGCCATCAATGATCGCGGCAAGCTGCTCGGCGTGTACACGCTTGCCCGTGCGTATGCGCGCGACTGGGAAGATATTGCCCTCGGCCCGGGGCCGGAGGAGGGCAAGCAATACATTTATATCGGCGACATCGGCAACAACGAGGAACGCTTTCGCAAGCAATATGTTTATCGCGTGCCGGAGCCTGTCGTTTCTGCAGAGCAAGCGCCGGTGCAGGAAAAGCTTACGGAAGTCGAAGGTATCGTATTCAGCTATCCCGAACGCAATCACGATGCGGAGGCGTTGATGCTCGATCCGTTCACGAAGGATCTTTATGTCGTAACGAAGATGGATTCGAACGTCATCGTGTTCCGCGCGGCGTATCCCCAAGCTACGACGGAAAGCATCACTTTGGAAAAAGTGGCGACGCTGCCGTTTTCACTAGCAGTGGCAGGAGATATTTCTCCGGCAGGCGATGAGATTCTAATTAAAACGTACGACAGCATCTATTATTGGAAACGCGCGCCGAGGGAAACTATTGGCGCAGCGCTCGCCCAAGCGCCGCAGCGTGTGCCCTATCTTCTCGAGCCGCAGGGCGAAGCGGTGTGCTGGAAAGCGGATGGCATGGGCTACTATACCGTAAGCGAGGAGTTGTTCGGTATTTCTGCACACCTGTTTTTTTATCCGCGAGTGCAGCAAACTCATTCTAAGAATTAATTGGACCCGCTCAGCCGCACGCAATAACAAAGCATCTTTGTTTATTTAGCAAACCTTCACTCAACCGCCAGTCAACGCGAAAGAACTACTCATTCGCGTGTATGCGCGGTTGTGGGTTGTTGGCTGCACCGGCACTTTGGATAAAAAGAGAAACGCCACATTGTTCCTCTAACACCGAACAAGTGGCGCTTCTCGTCTTCTCTATTTTTGATCTGCGAATTTAATGACGAAGCAGTTTGCGGACTTCGTGGAATGAGGGACTATCCAAACGATAGAAGTAAACGCCGCAATCGGCCAAACGACCGCTATCATCTCTCCCATCCCACTGCGCGAGATGCTCACCCGCCGGCAGACTTCCTGAAACGAGCAAGCGAATCTCATTCCCCATTTGATTGTAAATTGCCAAGCGTACCGGGGAGGGTTCGGGCAAGGCAAAGCGTACGGTATTCATAGCGACCACTGAGCTTTGACTTTGCCTACCCTTCCCTAGGTAGACTTTGTTTCTCAAACCATCGGCATTTTACTTTCCGTGATGGTGTGCGTCCTGCAAATTTTTAAAGAAGTACAGGCATCTTTGTCTCGTGCGGAATAATCTTTTCAAAATGGTGGAACTTTGTGTGTTTGGTGGACGTAAGGCCATTTGCACAAGCGAGGTGGACAAAGATGAGTGATCTGCAAATCAAAGGTCGAGGTACTGCCCTCAATCCGGCCAATCGTTTCGAGTTGATTGAAATCGAAACTGATCGCGATTGGCTGGAAAACGGTGAAGTGCTCTCACCTCAAACCGTGTATTACGAAGACAACACGCGCACGATTCTCTCTGAAAATGACAGCCCGGATATTGGGTTCAAATACAGCATTAATCCCTATCGTGGTTGCGAGCATGGATGCATTTATTGCTATGCCCGGCCCTCGCACGAATACTTCGGCTGGTCTTCGGGGTTGGATTTTGAGACGAAGATTTTGGTGAAGCGCGACGCGCCGAGGCTGCTCGCGGAGGCGTTTCGCCGCCGCGCGTGGCAGCCGCAGGTCATCGCGTTCTCCGGCAATACGGATTGTTATCAACCCATCGAGCGTAAGCTCGAAATCACGCGCAGATGTTTGGAGGTGTTTCGGCACTTTCGCAATCCGTTGGGGTTGATCACAAAGAATGCGCTCATCCTGCGCGATCTCGATTTGTTGCAAGAACTGGCGCGCCGCAATTTGGTGAGTGTGGCGATTTCGATCACGACTTTGGACAATCAACTTTGTCATAAAATGGAGCCGCGTACTTCCGTGCCGCAAAAACGTTTGGAGACCATCGCGCAACTAGCAAGGGCAGGTGTGCCGGTCGGCGTGAACGTCGCACCCATCATTCCGGGTCTGACCGATCGTGAGATGCCCGCAATTCTGGCTGCAGCCGCAGAACACGGCGCGCAGCGCGCAGGATTTATTTTGGTGCGACTGCCTTACGCAAACAAAGAATTATTTGTGGACTGGCTGAAGACGCACTATCCCGAGCGCACGGAAAAAGTTTTGAGCGCGATTCGTGACGTGCGCAACGGCGGATTGAATGATCCGCGTTTCGGCACCCGCTTCAGCGGCGAAGGAAAGAGAGCCGAAGCCATTGCCCGGCTCTTTCAAGTGTGTTGTCAAAAGTACGGCTTAAATCGATGCTTCACACATTTGAGCACGGAGCATTTTCGCAGAGAGGAAAACAGGCAGGGTGATTTGTTTGCGGAGTGAGACAGAAGTTTGTTGAATATACGCCCCCTTCTTTATGTGGGAATCTCAAGCTTCTCGTGAAGAAAAGCTCGAACCTTATTTGTTCCGACCGAAACTTCGTC
>JABWAN010000669.1 GCA_013361015.1 Candidatus Zhuqueibacterota bacterium
AAACGCGCAGAATTGCAGCGCGACTACGAGCAAGCGCGTAAAACCCATCCCGAAATCAATGCGAGCCAGGGCGAGACGATATTTCTCGCGCAGAACTGTCATGCCTGCCATCGCAACACGGCCAAGCCTGCGTGGTTCGAAAAGAATGCGCCAGACTTGAGCATGGAAAGTGAGCGTGTGCAAAAAGAATGGCTCACCTCCTACCTCGGCAAACTAACTCCGCTGCGCCCTTTTGGCTTTTATCCCGGCACGGGCAGCCGCATGCCGGATTTCAAACTGACGAATGAGGAAGCCGCGCAATTGGCGGATTATCTCTTTCAGCAAGCGCCCAAACCGCTCGGCGCGGCGGCGAGTTTCTCGCCGCAGACGCTTTCCGTCTTTGCAAAAAATAAAGCGCGGCAATTGCTCACAGACAAGCTCTCTTGTCTCGGCTGTCATCAACTTGGCGCGCAGGGCGGACGCCTCGGGCCGAGCTTCAATCAACTCAATGAACGATTGCGCGGTGATTTCGTCTTTCGCATGATTGCCGAGCCGCAGCACACGGTCGCGGAATCGATCATGCCGAAAATTGCGATGCCGCAAAAAACACGAGAGCTGCTCGCCAACTTTCTGTTGCAAGAAAAAAGCGCAAGCGCGCCGGCGGCCTATCTTTCGCTCATCGACAATTCGCCTGCTTCATTTGTGGATGAGAATCCCGTTCGCCAACTCTATCTTAAAAACTGCGCGGCGTGCCACGGCCGCGAAGGCGACGGCAAGGGCTATAACGCGAAGTTTCTTCCCAAAGCCCCGGCAGCGCACTCCGATAGCGCATACATGTCGCAGCGCTCCGATGACACGCTCTACGACGGCATTCATGCGGGCGGATACATTTTGAACCAGAGCCACACCATGCCGGCATGGGGGCATACGTTGAGTCACGCAGAGATACAAAGCTTGGTGAACTATTTGAGAAAGCTCTGCCACTGCGAAGAGCCAGGTTGGGCGAACGATAACAGATAGGATGATTGGAGTCGCGCCTGATCAAAGTTAACCAACACGATCAGCACCAGGCCGACTGAAAATCATTGGTCGCTGCAATCCATGGAGAACCGAACCCAAATGAATTTCTACATTGATGACTGGCATGTGAAACCCGATCACAACGAGATTACGAAGGGCGAAGAAACACTCAAGCTCGATCACAAAGTCATGCTGCTTCTGCAATACTTCGCGCAAAACTCCGGCAGAGATTTGGCGAAGGACGAAATTATCAGCAACGTTTGGGGCGAAGGCGTTTTCTCCGAAGAAGTGCTCACGGTCGCGGTCAGCTCGCTGCGCAAGGCTCTGCGGGACGATCCACGTTCGCCGCGCTATCTAAAAACGTTGCCGCGTTTGGGCTATCGCATGTTGGTCGCACCCGTCTTTTCGCCTCCCTCCTCTCTACCGTCGCGCGCAGGGTCACGCAAGAGCCTACTGGAATTTCTCGATGAGCGCGTCGGCCTGCGCTTTTTGATCATCGCTTTCCTTGTTGCGCTTTTCCTTCTCGTTCTGCTCACCAAAAAACACTTACACTAATTCCATTTATTCGGGCCTGTTCAAAAAAGCCAAATGATTTCTCGCAAGCGGAAGGCTTCAGGCACTGGTGGAGAACGAAGCACGCTCACTGCTGCATGGCCCCGAGCTTCATCGCAAAATGCTAGGTTTTGTCTTTTATTTTCTGTCGCTGCTGCACCGAGGTGCGCTCTTCGCTTGTTTACCTAGGTGGCCTCTTCAAGCAAGGTGGCTTAAAACCGCGAGTACGAGCGCGCGCTCGTAGCGCATCATTCAACAGGTTCCTTCGAAGTGACATGGCAGTTGTCTGCTCGCTAGTGCTCGTCAAAGCACATGCGAAAGCCCGCTTTTGCTTTTTGAAGCCCGCGCAGCGCTGTAAGTCAGCTCGGTGAACTAGCCCCCTCGGTAAACAAGCGAAGAGGGCACGCAAGAACGAGCAGCGACAGGCAAAAAAGGCGCGGCGCCGCAATGCTCCGAAAGCAGACCGGCTACCGCAGCCAAATGCAAAGTTGTCAGAATTCTTTAGAAGATTTTAGAACACTTTAGCTCGCGTTCGCGTATGTCCGTGCGCTCGAAAATATTTTCAGAACCGAATTGCATTCACGAAAAACCGCGAGGCGCACTATGGACCCCAAGTCCCCCACTGCCATCCACGTCCTCAAATCCTCTCTGCTCTTAGCTTTCGCTGCGTTGCTGCTGGTGTCTATATTTTTCCACTTTGGGCTCGGCCGCAGCGCGCGCATTGCAAGCTCGCTGGTTGGGGCTGCACAACACGGACGCGTTTATCGTTTTGAAAATGGCCAATGGTTCAATGGGAAAAACTTCGCGCCAAGAACTTTCTACTCTGTTGCTGGCGTTTTGCGTGCGGCTTACGGCGGCGAAGTCGACCGGACCATTGACCTGCAGGGTTGGTTCATCCTCCCTCCTTTTGCCGAAGCCCACACGCATCATTTCATCGATAGCGCCACCGTGCGCGAGCAGATCGCCGGCTATTTTGAGCGTGGCATTTTCTACGCGAAGAATCCGAACAATATTCCACAGCTCACTGCACAAATTCGCACGCAGCTCAATCGCTCGAACAGTATCGAAGTCGTGTTTGCCAACGGCGGATTAACTGCACGCGGCGGGCATCCCGTGCAGATTTTCGCGGCACTCGCGCAGGGCGGCCAGCTCGCGGGATTGACCCAAGCAGATCTGCCCGATCAAGCCTACTTCATCATCGACGACGAGCACGATCTGGAAACGCGCTGGCCGCTCATTATGGCCGGCAAACCGGATTTCATCAAAGTCTATTTGGAGTATTCGGAAGAGTACGAACGCCGTAAGAATGCTCCGGAGTATTTTGGACGCAGAGGATTGAATCCGAAACTGCTGCCGAAGATCGTGGCGCGTGCTCATGCCGAGAACTTACGAGTGGCCGCGCACGTCAACACCGCGAGGGATTTCCACAATGCGCTGCTCGCAGGTGTCGATGAAATCGCGCATTTGCCGCTGGCAAGGATTGACACGAGTGACGCGGAGTTGGCGGCACGAAATGGCGTTGTCGTCGTTACCACTACCACCAGCCACCGTCCCACCGACCACGTCAGCGGGCTTGATGATCTGCACCGCCACAACCTACAATTGCTGCATCAAAGCGGAGTGAAGCTCGCGCTCGGCACGGACGACAACAACCACACCGTTATTGAAGAGGCGGAGAACCTGCAGCGCTTGCAGGTCTTCGACAATCTTACGCTGCTCAAACTGTGGGTGGAAAATACGCCGCTGGCAATTTTGCGCGAGCGAAAGATTGGCGTTTTGGAGGAAGGCTACGAAGCGAGTTTTTTAGCTTTGGAAGGCAACCCGATCACGGACTTTACAAACGTGCGGAAGATTGCGCTGCGTTTCAAGCAAGGGCAAATGATCGACCTCGCGCCGCATTCTGCGAAAGCGCCGGCGAAACCTTCGATTGCAAAAGAGATCAGTCATGAGGTGTTTTGGAAAAGTATCGAAGAAGGCATTGCCAAGTATCATCGTTTGAAACAAGAGCGGCCGCATGATTTCAACTTTGCCGAGAGCGAGTTGAACAATTTGGGTTATAACCTGCTCCGGGAAGAAAAGAAGACTGAGGCCATCGCCATTTTCATGCTCAACACGGAGGTATATCCCCACTCGGCAAATGCTTTTGATAGCCTCGCAGAAGCGTATCTTGCAACTGGCGACGCCGCGCGTGCGCGCATATGCTATGAAAAAGTACTGGAACTGCTGCCGAGCGGGAACTACGCTGCCGAATTTAAGCACAAATTGGAAAACACCGCGCGAGAGAAGTTGCGCGAGTTGCGCTAAACGCGCATGGGTGCAATTGTCCATTCACTCGCAATCTGCACATGGCCATGAAGCCGCCCTTCTCGCGAGTGTGGGCGATACCATTCGCGCTCCCTTCCATTCCATCTTCGCTGAACGGCACGATGACGAAGCAGAGTTTAGAATATGAAACGCGATCCTCATCCCGCCAAAGATTGCAAATACTCCACGACCGGCGCGGCCTCTTCCTTGCCCGCATTCGCGTGCGCCATGAGT
>JABWAN010000670.1 GCA_013361015.1 Candidatus Zhuqueibacterota bacterium
AGCCGCAACGGGAAAACGTTGTTTGCATAGTAGCCGATCATTACCGCAGAGAAGAGAGTGGGGACGTCGATTTTTTTGATGGGGGCCATGAAGTGGCCCCAACGAACGGCGCGCAGCCAGTGGCTGACGAACATGAAGGCGATGCCGGGAATGAGCAACCAATAATTGGCTTGTCGCAACGCTTCGAGCATCATGCGATAGTCGATGCCGCGAAAAGCGAGATAAATAAAAACGCTGCTGATAGCAAGGCTGAGAAAAAGTTTTAGACGCATGAGCAAAGAGTCATCGAAAATTCGTAGCAGAGCAAGCGAGGCGCGAACAAAAAGCCCCACCTGTCTTCACGTGGCATATCTTCCATGAAGAGAGGTGGGGCCTCACCATTTGCAGTACACGCGCCGTTACGTGTCGGAGCGTTTTGCGGGAGGGGCGCAACAATCGGTTCCAACTCCGGAAGGCTTGTCCGTCTCGCAGTGCTTTTCTTCCGGCGCACAAGAGTTGGCTTTGAAATTTGCCGTGCCGAAACCGAGTTTGGAGATTTCACTTTCCATGGCCGCAACCGTGATGAGCGTGGGATCATATTTAACGTGCGCCCGCCCCTCGGTGACGCTAACTTTTGCGGCGGACACACCTTCCAGCTTTTCCAGCATAGTTTGGATCCTGTCGGCGCATGCCGGACAACTCATGCCGGAAACCGCAATTTGGGCGCTGCTTAAAGCTTCGCTATCGGAAAACAAGAAATACGCGGATCCCAAAAGAATACCGACAACGGCGACGATTCCCACAAAAACTTTTTTCATAAGACGCGCTCGCTTGTGTTGGTTGGCTTAAAAAAGTTGCGGCGAATATAAGGCTTCACTCTTCGATTGTCAATATGGATTTTCGCTTGACTTTCGCAGGCGACGGAGATATTTTGCGCGCGATTAACAGGAGAGTTGCATGCGTGCGCTATTTTTATCATTAAATTTTTGCAAAGGATTCTTCGCCGCGGCGTGCCTCGCAATGAGTGCCTGCAGCGCCGGCGATGAGGCGCAGGAAGTGGCCGAAGCTTTTTGCCATCGTTACTTCGTGGAGATGAACCAAGCGCATGCGCTGGAAATCGCCAACGGGCTTGCGGCGGAAAAATTGCGCAAGGAAATCGCGTTGCTCAAAGGCTCGGCGCGCGCATTCGAAGGCGGCGAACGCGAGTTTCATCAGCTCAAACCGTTCATGGATTATACCCTCCAAAATCGCGATCCGCTTAAGGATGAAGACGCGGAGAAGGTACTTTTCATTTATGAAATCCGCGCCGAAGCCCGGCAAGATACTTCCACGATGAAAAGCGAGCTGGTTCTCAACCTCGTCCGCGAGAATGGACGCTGGTTCGTGAATAACTACGATCTCGCCTCGCGGTGAGCTAATGGTACCGCAACATTCAGGTTGCGCGGCCTTGTGTCTTCGCATGCCACGATACAATCTCTCTCAAAACGTATATCCTTCCCGAATAGGCCAGCCAACGCCCGGACTGCAATCCCCAAAACAAAACGGCGGAAACAAGTGCTGCGCGCACTCATTCCGCCGCAAATCCCTCGGACTGAAGCTAGCGAAGCATTATTCCTTGGCTATGCCGATGACGCCACAAGCAATACGCGCGCCGGCTGCGCCCGTGGGTTGTGTTTTCAGATCATCGGGCTGCGCGTGCAGAATTAGTCCCCGGCCGAGGATGGAATTGGGCCCAGCGAAAGCAAGGTGCTGATCGACGTAATCGAGCTGCACTTTGCCTTCTGCATTCGCCGTGACATTGCCAAGATCACCGACATGTCGCTTTTCCGCCGTGGGACCGGCATGGTCCATCTTCGTGGGGTTGAAGTGGCCGCCCGCTGCAACGCCGTCGGCAGAGCTGCAATCACCAAACTCGTGAATGTGGAAGCCATGATCGCCCACGGGGACATTCATGAGATTCGCGCTGACGCGCACGCCGCCATCAACTTTTGTAAAGGTCACCACTCCGCTCGCGGTGTTGCCTTGCGTCGGCGTTAAAACCGCCACGGCTTTGTGAATGGACATCATTTCCGTTTTGGGCATGGACTGCGTTTGCGCGTTGTGTTCATGCTGCGCGCACGCATTCGTGATCCACACGCCGGCAGCGATCACTGCCAGTATACCTCGGCAAGAATTGAGTTTCATGTTTGCGGGTCTCCTTAAAATTTGAAATTTGAACCAAGACGAAACATGTGCGGAACGAACAACGGCAAAGAACATACACACTTTTCCTTCGATTGTCAACCGCGGAGACGATTGCAAACACTGCTATGCCGTATCGTGCTGTTAACATTTTCTCATACCGGTAAAACCTCTTGCATTTCGGGATTTTTTTCCTACATTGCCGCCAATTAGTTGAGCAGAAATTTTGTGGAGACACTGCACATGAATGAGCGTGTCGTGGAAATTCTGGTGTATATCATGACTGAAATGGACGGCATGAATTCTCAGTCAGACAAATTGGAAGTGATTTCACGCGATCTATTGCAGCGCGGCTATTCGCAACATGAAATCAGTTTTGCGTTTTCATGGTTGTTTGAGCGCTACAACGGCGAGACCGAAGAGTTGCAGCGCAATACCGGCGCCTCGCACGCGGCGGCATTTC
The DNA here is from genome assembly GCA_013361015.1 of Candidatus Zhuqueibacterota bacterium. Classification (GTDB taxonomy): domain Bacteria; phylum Zhuqueibacterota; class Zhuqueibacteria; order Zhuqueibacterales; family Zhuqueibacteraceae; genus JABWAN01. The sequence goes on from JABWAN010000670.1 coordinate 2,624, forward strand.
GCGTGTTGCATGAGGCCGAGCGCATGATCATTGCGCGTGAAGCATACGGGTATCTGCTGCAATTGAAGCAACTACGCCTGCTCAACGACATGCAAATCGAGTTCGTGATCGAGCGCGCCATGATGGCCGGCCTCAGCCGCATCAACGAAGCGGAGATTAAAGCGCTCGCGGCCGCGGTGTTGTTCAGCCCGGAAGGCGCAAGCGCAGGTTCGTTTTTCTTTTTCGAAGAAAACAAAACCATTCACTAACAGGCTCAAGAACGTTTCGTCGATCACGCCCGTTCTGTTCGGCCTGTTCCAACCATCATTATATTCTTTCGGCCAAATGAAACGGGTGGAGAAAAACGCTACCTCCGCCGGTTCCAAACCCGCCTGGGCCGGAAATTCTCTTTTACTCAAATTCTCATAGCCTAGAAAGAATCACTGGTATTCAAAATCATGGCCAAAGCATTAGTCATTGTTGAATCCGTTGCAAAGACCAAAACCATCGGCAAATTTTTGGGCAAGGATTTTACGGTCAAATCTTCCGTGGGGCACGTCAAAGATCTCCCCAAACAACGGCTCGGGGTTTCGCTGGACGACGGCTTCGAGCCGGAGTACATCACCATTCGCGGCAAAGGGAAAATTCTCACCGAGCTGCGCAAAACCGCGGGCAACGTCGATAAAGTTTATATCGCGACCGACCCGGACCGCGAAGGCGAGGCCATTGCCAGCCATCTCGCGGAAGAGATCGGCGAGCACAACGAGAACATCGCGCGCGTGATGTTCAATGAGATCACGGAAAACGCGGTGAAGCAGGCGCTGCACCATCCGCAAAAGATCAACGTCAATCTTGTGGATGCGCAAAAGGCGCGTCGCGTCGTCGATCGGCTCGTGGGCTATCAAGTCAGCCCGATTCTCTGGCGCACGATTTACCGCGGTCTCAGCGCGGGGCGTGTGCAGTCCGTCGCGTTGCGTTTGATCTGCGAGCGCGAAGCTGCGATCGACGCGTTCATTCCGGAAGAATATTGGAGCATCGACGCGGAGCTGAAAGGCAAGAAGACCGCGCCGTTCCTCGCAAGCTTGGTGAAGATCGGCGAAGACAAACCCGAAATTCACACTGAAGCCGAAAGCCAGACAATCGCGGACGAGTTGCGGCAGCAAACTTTCAAAGTTGCGGACATTAAAAAGAAGAAAGTCAATCGCCAGCCTGCGCCGCCCTTTACCACGAGTACGATGCAGCAAGAGGCGGCGAAACGTTTGGGCTATACCGCGAAGCGCATCATGATGATCGCGCAGCAGCTTTATGAAGGCGTGGAGCTTGGCGACGCCGGCAGTGTGGGATTGATCACCTACATGCGTACCGACTCTGTGCGCGTGGCCGAAGAGGCTCTCACCGCAGTGCGTGAATTGATTGCGAACGATTATGGCATGGAGTATTTGCCGAAAGCGCCGCGACGTTACAAAGTGAAATCCGGCGCGCAAGAC
>JABWAN010000671.1 GCA_013361015.1 Candidatus Zhuqueibacterota bacterium
CGAGATGAGAGATGAGACGGCCCCATCCTCCCATCACACCCTCGCTTTGGCAATCAATCCGAGTAATTAGCCAGTGTTGTGTAAAACCAAGCTAAAAAAAGCCGTTATCTGATGCAAGCGCTTTTTGATTCGCCGAGTACGTTTCACCGGCGAGCGCGCGGGCTATGTGCAGAAGCTCTCGAAGAAAGGTTGGGTTTGCAAAACGTGGGAAGGTGAGCTGGCGATGGTAAGTTTGCCGGGCACCTTGCCGGAGATTTTTTATTTCACCGTGCCGGACGATCAAATCGCGGAGCAGATCAATCAATCGTTGGGCAAGCGCGTGACGCTCACTTACGAGCAGCACCTCGGCATTCCGACGACGTGCTTCGGCGAAACGAGTTACTTTGTGACGAAGGTGCGTTTGGTGGAGTGACAATCTCATTTCGCAAGCGACAACCGTATGCAAGCATGAAATGATCGAGAAAATAGGCCGACTGCGCATGGCATTTTCAGTGAGAGCCCCGATCAAATTACCGCTTGCAATTCGCCCGGTGATCTCCTATACTTCTGATGCAAATACTTTGTGCGAATCTTGATGACCTAGCACAACGAAATCAATCACGTTGGTCCGAGCATAAGCGAGATTAAAAAATGAGCACTGCCATTGCGCAAATGGACCCCCCGAGAGAGGAACAGTTCATTTCACCTCCGCCGCCCAAGCCTGCGCCTGCGAAGCTGACCTGGCAACAAGCTGAAAAGCTTGCTGCCGGACGACCGTATGAGCTGATTAACGGGAGGATGATTTTCAAAATGCCGGATAACAAACATTCCGACACGCATGGTCTGCTCTGCGGACTGTTGTTCGCTTATTTTAAGGGCAATCCCATCGGTCGTGTGCGCCCCGAGTATATGCTGCACCTTTGGCCGGAAAAACCGCACGAAGGGCGCATGCCCGATCTTTCCGTTATTTTGAATGAAAGCCTGCGCGAAGAAAGTTACGGCTCGCGCGCCCCGGATTTGGCGATTGAAATTGTCTCCCCCAATGACACGTGGAGTGAGTTGTTTGAGAAAGCGCGCTTATATCTCGCCAAAGGCAGCCGCGTGGTCTGGATCGTGGACTCCGAGGAGCAAGCCGTGATGGTGATTACTACAAATGATCGGCTGTGGGTGAAAGACACGCTCACTTGCCCGGAGTTGTTGCCCGGCTTTTCCGTGCCGGTTCAAGAGATTTTTGTTTGGCCCTCGACGCCGGCAGGAAAAAGTGAAGCCACTGCGTCGAAATGACCTTCAATTTTTCTCCTCAGTTCCTTCTTTGCAGGTTACATCTAAAAGCACAAAGCCCCAGGCTCATAAAGAGTCCGGGGCTTTTTGTTTTAAACCGCAGAATGGCAATCCGTCCTGAAATTCTACCTCGCCAGCGTCATCTTGCGGCGCACGTGAACGTCATTCACTTGCAGCTCGTAGAAGTACGTGCCCGAAGGCAGCTTGCTCGCGTTGAAGCGCACGGTGTGGCGGCCCGCTTGCATGCGTTGATCCACCACTTTGCGTACAAACTGGCCGTTGGCATTGTAAATGACGAGCTTCACCTCGCCCGCTTCCGGAAGGCTGAAAACGATATTGGTGCTCGGATTGAACGGGTTGGGATAGTTCTGCTCCAACACATACCGGGTTGGGATTTCCGCGGTCACTGCAGATGCGTCTCGTTCGTTTTCTTTCGGCAGAACGCCGGCCGGCCCGATTTCAATGGCTGCAATCGCGCACGGTCGCTTATACGTTGAGAGCGACTTCACCAAGTTGAGATGCAGTTGGCCGTCGGCGACCGTAATACCGTTGAAGCGGCGTTGCACGGCTACGCCTTTGCCCGGCGCTTGCACGAAGAGATCGAAATCATCCAATACAATAACGCCTTCGAGCGCAATGTCCATCACGCGACTCAACGCTTCTTTGTCCTTTAATTCCGCGAAGTGCAGGATCACGTCATAGCTGCCGTTGGGAATATCGAAGCGATAATCCAATTGGATGCGCTCGCGTTGCACGCGATAGAGATCGGGATCGGGCGTGCCGGTGATCGCCAGCGTTTCGATGCGCACAAAGCCGCTATCGATGAAGCCCCAACTGCCCGGCGTATACAGTTGGTCCGCGGAAAACACTTTGCCGCCGACCGTAGTGAAGAGCGAGCCGCCGGCATTCACGCGAATCGTGGGCAAGCCGGAGGGTGCTTGCGCTTTGATATTCACCGTGGCCGTGTCTTTCTGGCCGCCGTTGTCGGTGACGATCAAGCTTGCAATGTAATTGCCCGCCACGGTGTAATTGTGCGAAGCATTCGCAGTCGCGGCGCTGCCGCCATCGCCGAAACTCCACAAGTAACTTGCAATGCCGTCGTCGGGATCGGAGGAGCTCGAACCGGTGAAATTCACCGCGAGCGGCACGGCCCCGCTATCAACGTTTGCCGAAGCGACTGCCGTGGGCGGCAAGTTGGTATTCACTTGCACGTTCACGAAAGCCGTATCCGTTGCGCCGAGGTTGTCGGTGACGATCAAACGCGCCGAATAATTTGCCGGCGTATTGTACGCATACAGCGGATCGGCTTGCGTCGAGCTGCCGCCATCGCCAAAGGTCCACGCATACGAAGCAATCGTGCCATCGCTATCCGTCGAATTGGAGCCGGTGAATTGTACGTTCAACGGCGCCAAGCCACTCGTCGGATTTGCGCTCGCAATCGCGTTGGGCGGCTGGTTTGGAGCCGATCCGGCCACGCTCACCTGCCGCACGCCCCACAGATTCGCATTGGGCGGATTTTTTGTGTTGTCAAATACCAGCACGTTCGTCGCGCTGTCATTCAATAAAGAATCGGGCAGATTGAAAGTGCGCGTGCCGCTCCAAGCATTGTCGCCGCTCGGATCGAGGTCGATAATCTTCTTGTTGTTCAAGAAGACGTCGCCTTCGAGGTTGGTGTCGATGTCGTAAACTTGATATGAGAGCAAAGCGTCGCCGGCCATGCCGGAGAAGCAGTAGATCACTTTGTCAACGTGCGTTTGATCGCCGCCCGTGATTTTGCCGTAAGCCGCCGTATCCGGCAATGAGAGGCAAGTAGCGACGATTTCGATACTGACGAACGCCGTGTCAGCCGCGCCGCCATTGTCGATCACGATCAAACGTGCGGAATAAATTCCGGCCGCATTGTAGGTATGCGCCGGATTGGCTTGCGTTGAAGTGTTGCCGTCGCCAAAGTTCCACGCATGCGAAGCAATTGTGCCGTCGGGGTCGTTCGAGCCGGAGCCGGTGAATTGCACGTTTGTCGGTGCAGGACCGATCGTCGGGCTTGCACTCGCAACTGCGTTCGGCGGTTGATTCGCCGGCGGCGGTCCAATGCTCACATTGCGCACGCCCCAAAGGTTCGTGTTCGTTGGGTTCTTGGTATTGTCGAACACCAGCTCGTTCATTCCGCTATCGAGAATGACCGAATCCGGAATGAACGCGGTGAGCGCCGTGCTCCATTGGCTGCTCAGCGTGATCGGCGCATTGAAGACTTTTTTGCCGTTCACGCGAGCCTCCACTTCGATATTGGTGTCGACGTCATAGACTTCATACTGCAATTGCATATTGCCCGGCCCACCGGTAAAGCAGTAGGTCACCTTGTCAACGTGCGTTTGATCTCCGCCCTTGATTTTGCCATAGCCCGGAGCTGAGGGCAGACTTAAGCAATCGATCACGTTGATCGCAACCGTAGCCGTGTCTTTTGCGCCGCCGTTATCGGTGACAATCAAGCGCGCGATGCGATTGCCCAATGCATTATAGGTATATTGCGGATCGGCTTGCGTGGAAGTATTGCCATCGCCGAAGTCCCACGCAAATGAAACGATTGTGCCGTCGGTATCGGTCGAGCCCGAGCCGGTAAATTGCACGAGCAGCGGCGCGCCGCCGCTGGTCGGGCTTGCGCTCGCAATTGCCGTCGGAGGCGCATTCACACTATTCACGTACACAATGACCGTATCCGTATCCGTGCAGCCTTTTGAATCAGTGATTGTCAACACATACGTTGTCGTATCCGCCGGGGTGGCGAGAGGATTCGCCGCGGTTGCATCATTCAAGCCGGTT
>JABWAN010000672.1 GCA_013361015.1 Candidatus Zhuqueibacterota bacterium
AACCAAACAGGACACAAAACTGAAAGAGCACAAAAAATTATTTTGTGTGCTTTCAGTTTTGTGTCCGAAAAATCTTTGCTTTTAGAGCATTGATTTCACGGTTTAGATACTAAAGGCTTTTGCGAGAATTTCAATTGCACTGTAGCACTTGCCCGATTATATTCCCGCGTCCGTTGGAGGAGGAAACCAGCAGTGTTTGCCCATGAAAAACTGACGCGTTTGCTCAGCTCAAGATCGTAAATTTTGAATGGCCACTTTGCGTTTTAAAATTTGCAATGCTTTTGAGCCGCGGGCGCGTTAAGCAAGTTCAAACCCTCGATGACCATATTCGCGCGGTGCGAGCTTCGGCTCGAACCCAATCACAAGGCCCGTTCCGTGAGCACAAAAGCGAGACGTAGCCTGCCTATCATACTTCTCCTCGTCGCCTATCTTCATTCTCCCGGTCGCCCTCAAACCGATTTGGAAAAAGCGTGGTCGGAATTCCATCACGGCGAGTATGCCGTCGCCGCACGCGCATTCGCAACGGCAGCAGTGCAGAACGCCACGCAGACAGAGGCGCTCGTAGGACAAAGCCTCGCACTGCAGGAAATGGGACAGTATCAAGCCTGCCGCGACTTGCTCACCTCTGCCCATGAAAAGCAAGCCGAGGCCCGTCTCGTGCAGCGCCTCGGCGAGTTGGAATTGTTCTTGGGCAATAACAGCGCGGCCTTGCGTCGCTTTGAAGAAGCGTTGCGCCTTGCGCCCGAGTTGCGCTCAGCGCAGTTTTACAATGCGATTGTGAATTGGTCGCGCGGCGAGCGCACGAATTCGCGGCGCAGTTTGGTGGCGTTATTGGATTTTTATCGCAATGCGCCCAACTTGACGGCGTATGACATTCACCTCGTGGCCCGCGCTTGCACTTATTTGGAAAGATTTCACGACGCCAACCGGCTCTTTGCGGAAGCGATAAAAAAGCAGCCGGAAAATTGGACGCTCTATATTCCCTGGGGCGAGCTTTTCCTCGAAAAATACAACCTGCCCGACGCGCAATCCGTCTTTCTGGATGCGCTCAAACAAAATCCCAAATGCGTTCCGGCGTTGCTTGGCCTCGCGCGTGTGCAGGCCGCAAGCGATTTGGACCAGGCCATGCAAACCGCGGAACGCGCGCTGAAATTGAATGCCACTTCGCCGGCCACGCGCACGCTCATCGCAGAGTTCTTCGTCGCGGCGAATAATGAAAAAGCTGCCACGGAAAAAGCAGCCGAGGTCGTGAACCAGTATCCGAATTATAATCCGGCGCTGGCGCTCCAAGCTCTGCTCGCCGATCGCGCACAGGATACGAGTGAGATCACCCGCATCGCCAGTGCCGCCGCGATGATCAATCCCAAAGATGCTTCCGTGTTCGTGCGCCTCGGTGAAGACGCGGCGCGCCGCTATCTATTTCAGGAATCGGTTGCCTATTTCCGTCGCGCGCTCGCGATCGATTCCGAAAACTGGGCTGCGGCGGCCGGCTTGGGCAACAGCCTTTCGCGTTTGGGAGAAGAGCAGGAAGCCAAAGTCTATCTCGATCAAGTTTTCAAACACGATCCTTTCAACGTCATCGCCGTCAATCTGCTGAACCTGTTCGACGATCTCGCGAAATACGACACGATTCGCACCGCACATTTTCTTATTCGCATGCACGCCGAGGATCGTCCTCTCCTCGGCGCGGCCGCGGCAGAGCTTTGTGAAGCGGCATATAAAGACATGGCCGCGCGTTATCGCGTCAACTTTACCAAACCGATTAAAATTGAAATCTTTCCCAAGCACGATGACTTTGCCGTGCGCTGCTTCGGCTTACCCGGCGCGGAAGTCTTTCTCGGCATCTGTTTCGGTCCGTTGCTCGCGATGAATTCTCCGCGAGCGCGCGAGCGCGGCGCATTCAATTGGCAGGAAACGCTTTGGCATGAGATTGCGCACGTCGTGCATTTGGAATTGACCGCGAATCGCATTCCACGCTGGCTGGCGGAAGGGCTCGCGGTTTATGAAGCCACACGCGCACGTTCCGAATGGAACATGAGCATGGAACTCGCCATGATTCGCGCGCTGCGCAAAGGCGAATTGTTGCCGCTCCGCGAGATTGATGAGGGCTTCACCCGGCGGCCCGAAATGGTTTCACTCGTCTATTATCAGTCCGCGCAAGTCGTCGAGTTCATCACCGCGCGTTATGGCTTCGAAAAAGTGCTGGCGATGCTGCCGTATTTCAAGCAAGGGCGCAAAACCGAAGAAGTTTTGCGTCTCGTGCTCGCGCAATCGCTGGAAGATTTTGACGAGGCGTTTCAAGATTTTCTGCACCAGCGCTTTCAACCGCAATCGGTCGAGCTCGAATGGGAGCCGCCTCCAACCACTGCAACGGAGCAATCCGAGACGCTGCGCCGCAAAGCGGAAGAACAACCCAAAAACTTTTTCGCGGTGCTGGCTTATGGCAGATACTTAGTCAAACACGGCCAACCTGTCATCGCCGAAAAGTACTTGCAGGCGGCGAAGGCACTATTGCCGGCTTATGTCGAAGAGGGCAATCCCTATGCAGCACTTGCCGAGCTACACGCGAAGGCCGGCCACATCAAAGCGGCGGCCACGGAATTGGAATTCGTCAGCTCGCACAACGGCAAGGCGATTGACGCAGCCTTGCAGCTCGGCGATTGGTATCTCGCGCTCCAAGACACCAATGCCGCGGCGCGCGCCTTTGCACGCGCCGTGGCAATCTATCCTTATGAACTTGAGGCGCAACGCCGGCTCGGTGAATTGTTGCTCGCGCAGCGCCGTCCGCAAGCGGCCGTGCAGACTTTTCATGCCGCGCTCGCACTACAACCTGCGGATCGCGCCGGCATCTATTGTTCGCTCGCGGAGGCTTATTTGAAGGGCGGCCAACGCGCGCAAGCAAAGAAACAAGCGCTACTCGCGCTGGAAATCGCGCCGAATTACGAACGCGCGCAAGAAATTCTATTGCGTACCGTGGAGTAAAAGACTAGGCGAGCAGTGAGTCTACTTCCGCCCGCGATCGCAAAAGAACCTGCTCGCGTAATGAACACAATACCGGGCGTTGGTCTCTTTAAGTGAGCTTTCTGCTTCTCGAACAAAGAAGCTGTTCACGGCAACACAACAACTCAAGAGAATCTTGCAGTGTTCTGTGCTGTGACCGTGTCCCCTCATGCTTTTGGACTGCGTCCAGTTCGCGCTGTGTAAGAATCAGTTTGCGTGAAAACGTCATTTCGAACTGAAGCGCCTTTGCAACCACCATGCTCAATTTGCTTCTAAAAAGTTTGAGAGCATTAAAGAACACCCCACCGCTCCGCGCCCGCGTGGAATCGTGTGGAGGTGGCGTCGAAGCCTTTGCAGCGCTCAACGGTCCTATGCTATCTCTTCCAACGAGAGTGTGGCGCATCGTTGCCATAATGCTAGTGCCGCTTTATGCGCTTGCACAAACCCAAACCGGCCATGCGCAGAACGGCATTGCAAGCTCATCGCCGCTTTCCAGCACCTTTACGTTCGTGCGGGTGGAATGGCAAGGCGAGAATTATGGTTTTTCCGGCCGCGGCAATGGGCCATTATGGGCGCATGATTATCCCACCGCGGAACAGAATCTCTACACCGCGATCAACGCGCTCACTACTTTGCCGTTGAATTATGAATACAAAATCATCTCATTAAGCGATGAGGCCATTTTTGATTATCCTTTTCTCTACATTTGCGAAGTGGGTTATTGGTCGCCGAACGAGCAAGAGGTCGCAATCTTACGGGAGTATTTGCAGCGCGGCGGTTTTCTTTTGGTGGACGATTTTCGCGGCGGATTCGAATGGCGCAACTTCGTCGCACAAATGCAACGCATCGTGCCGCAAGCGCCGCAGCCGCTGGATCTCAACCACCCGGTGTTCCATTGCTATTTTGAATTCGAGCACCTGGGTGAGCACTCGCCGTATTGGAACATGACGCCGCAGTATTTTGGCATTTTGGACGCCCAAGGACGCTTGATGGCGATCATCAACTACAACAACGATATCGGCGACGGCTGGGAATGGCCGGAGAGCGACGAAGTATTTTCCACCGAGGCTTTC
>JABWAN010000673.1 GCA_013361015.1 Candidatus Zhuqueibacterota bacterium
CCAAAGCTCGGAGCCGTTTGGAAATTCGAAAAAGAGTTGAAACTGTCGCTGCATGCTAGCGCGGGCAAGAGTTTTCGCGTGCCTTCTATGAATGATCTTTTCTGGCCCAGTGGGCCGTTTGTCGCGGGCAATCCCGATCTGAAGCCAGAACGCGGCGAGCAATACGAAGGCGGGCTGTTGTTGCAAGCGACCAATGCGCTTGGCCATTGGCAATTCTCTCTCGAGGCTTTTGAGTATCGCCTCACCAATCTTATTAGTTGGATTCCAGACGAGGATTTCCGCTTCTCGCCGCAAAACATTTCGCGCGCAAAGACGCGCGGCTTCGAGCCGGCGTTGCTTTGGCATGCGCCCCACGAGCGCGTGCGGCTGCGCCTCGCTTACGCTATGTTGAACGCGAAGGACGACGGCAACGATCCGAGCACGCGCGGCAAAAAGCTGCTCTATCGTCCCGAACACAAATTGGATGCGAGTGTGTCGGCGCAATTCTTTGGCGCAACGGTGGGCGTGAATTATCAGCTCATCAGCGCGCGTTTCGTGCGGCAGGATAATGCGTGGTCCTTGCCGGGGTATCGGCTCACGGGTTTGTTCGGCAATTATGATTTTGCTCTCGCTGGAGGCTATCGTGTGCGCATTGCCGGCGCGATCAACAATCTTTTTGATAAAGAAATTCAAATCATGGAAGGTTATCCAACGCCGGGGAGGGAGTATCGCTTGACGATGGGAGTGGGGCGATAGCAACTTCGCAGCGGCTTTTGCTGCTGCGGGATTCCGGTATGACGCACTAGCGCACCATCAACACCAGCGCCGCCTGATCATCGTGATGGCGAACCTTACCATCAAAATTCGCAGAGTATAAAGTGAGGTCTTCTCGCAGAGTTTCGAGTACATAAGCCGCACTCGCTTGACGCGCCGACAGCACCGCCGTCACGATCCGTTCCGTCAAGCGAGTGAGGCCATAGTACTCGCCGCTTTCATTTACGGCCTCAGTGAGACCGTCGGTAAAAAGCACCAACACCGAAGCCGGCGGCAAGCGCAGTTGCTTCACTTCCACGCTGCACGTTTCCAATACGCCGAGCGCTGCGCTGTTGCTGTGCAGAAATTCAATCGCCGGGGTTGCATCCGAGGAATGTATGAACAATCCCGGCGTATGGCCGGCATTGACATAGTGCAACGTGCGCCGTTGCGGATTGAGCACGCCGAGAAACAGCGTCGTGAAAGTGGAGGGCGCACCGACGCCGTGCACGATACGATTTAGAGCCGCGAGAATTTTTTCCAAACGATTTTCGTAAGTGAGCAGCAAATGCAGAGAGATTTGCATTGCATTGATCAACGTTGCTGCGGCCAAACCTTTTCCCGCCACGTCACCGAGGACCAGCAAGAATTCGCCGGAAAGGAGCGGCACGACATCAAGATAGTCACCGCTCACGGTTTCCGCCGGATGATGCCAGCACCCCAAATCATAGCCTGCAAGGTACGGGATGGCTATCGGCTGTAATTGTTGTTGCACGGCAATTGCCAAGTCCGTTTCGGCTGTTTGAGAAAAAGCCGCGGCCTCCGATTCTTTTAGCGCAGTGGTAATGAACTGCACGCGATCCACCAAATTGCCGGCTTCTTCGAGCAAGTTTTGCAAGCACGCCAGCTTTGTAGGCGAGAGCCTTTGTGAGATCGGGTGGCATTCCAAGACCAATGCGCCAATCGGCGCTCGGGAAACAAAGGCCTCATGGCCGTGCTGAGTCTCGGTGTTCACTCGTAATGGAATGCCGAGTTGTTGATAGAATAAATCCGAGCTGCTCGTGAGCCTTTCGCAAAACCTCTCGTTCGCCTCACGTTGTTCACGGACAATCGTACCGCCGCTGCGATAAACTCTGAGCGCCAAGTGCTGCTGCTCGGCGAGATCCGGCGACCAGCGAGCGGCGCCAGCATTCGAATCCATTGTTGTTACTTTTTCATTGGCACACAATCGCGGAATCAAATCACCGGCGGTGTCCGGCAGCCACAATGTGGCTCGTTGCGCTTGGGCCAAATGCAACGCGCCTTGCAATAGATGATGCAACACATGCGAGAATAGGCGCTCTGCGTCTGAGCGTTGTGCTGCAGGAGTACGCGCACTTAAGGACGTTAAGCTGTTGCTCGCCGGCGGCGAAACGCGGTTGCCAGCCGCGGCGAAATACACGGTCTCACTCAACACATAATAAATGCGCGCCGCGCCGATTTGCAGACAATCCAAAGAGACAAGCTGGCGTGATTGCACTTTCTCACCATTGATATAAAGGCCGTTCGTGCTGCCCAAATCTTCCACGAAATATACCCCGCCGCTAAAACACAAACGCGCATGGTAGCGCGATACGGATTCCTCGGCAAGCACCAGATCGTTGTCGGCCTGCCGGCCAATGGTGAAGTCGCGACCATGCAGCTCAAAGTATTGTTCTTTTCCGGCGTGATTGACGACGCGCAGCTTGGCTAGGCGAAGCGGTTGTTGGCAACAACTGCAGAGCAGTTGATGAGCGGGGTTTGTGTGATGGCATTTGGGGCAGAACATGGTAAAAACTTACTAGGTTGGAGATAAGAAAGATGCCATCCCTTGCTTGTAGTTTGTATTGGGAGATTCCCGCGATGGTCATGCCGCTTTAGGATGAATCCGTTTCAACACATGCTCCGAAAGCCGAATGGGCTTTTGTTCCAGTTCGCAAAAGATTCCTGAGGCATGAGAGAAGAAACGACGATTGCGCTAGGTTCGAGCTCAATACTCGAGAAACACAAGAACGATGTGAAAAAATGTTCGGGATGCTGCACGCATTTGGCAAACACGTGCAGCAATCGGATCACGTTAAACTTTGTGCGTGTGCAACGCCATTGTTTGCATAATTCATCCCAGCTTCGCTCTCACCGCCAGCACGGCCTCGCGCAATTCCGTGGCGTTTTGATAACGCTCGTCCGGCCGTTTTGCCAGCGCGCGATTGAGCACTTCATCCAATTCCAACGGCAGCTCGACGTTCTCGAGGCTCGGAGGCATGTGTGCTTTATGAACGATCTTGTAGGCCAATGCCGCCAATGAATCCGCAATAAAGGGACGCCTGCCCACGAGTAATTCATAGAGCACGATGCCCAAGGAAAAGAGATCCGCGCGACCGTCGGTGGCTTGGCCTTCGATCTGTTCCGGCGCCATATAACTCGGCGTGCCGAGTACACGGCCGGTTTGCGTGAGCGAAAGATAGTTGCTGATCTTCGCAATGCCGAAGTCCATCACTTTGACTTCGTCCTGTTCCAACAGCATGATGTTCGAAGGTTTGACATCGCGATGGAACACACCGGCGCGGTGCGCATATTCCATGGCGCTGCAAACCTGCGCGACGATCTCCAATGCGCGGCCGCAATCCAAATGATACTCTCTCTCCAACACCTGTTTGAGATCATGACCTTCTAGGTATTCCATTACGAGATAAGAAAAGTCGGGCTGATCATCGACGTCATACACGATCACAATATTCGGATGACTGAGTTTTGCTATCGCACGCGCTTCGCGATAAATGCGATCCTTCAGCGCGGCGATCTCGGCCGCAGAAGTGGAAATGCCATACTGCACCGTTTTCAATACCACGACGCGGTCGAGCTTCGGATCCCAGGTTTTGTAGATTTTGCCGGTCGTGCCTTGCGCCAGTTCTTTTTCGATGATATACCTTCCGATGCGCTGCACCGTGAGCGCCGAAACTTCCATGGCGCGTGTCGTGGTCTGCAAAGTTGCTGATGCCGGGGTTGCATGAGATTCCGTAGGTGTTCTGTTCTCCACGATATGCACTGCACGCGCTTCGAGTCGCGGTGTTTGAATTTCCGGCGAGGCTGTAACGGGCCGTTGCGCAATCAATGCCATTGCCGGCGAGCTTGCGAGTAATGGAGTCTGTGCAACTGCCTCAGTGCCGTTCGCCTGTGACAATGTTGCCTCGTCGTCAATTGGAAGTGTATAGTCCACGGCGCTGGCTGCCCCGTGATCAAGTACGCCATGCGCTTGCACGGACTCGACACTGTTCGAAGGCATCAGCGTGCCATTGCTCTTACCGTTGCCTGTGGCGTCATC
>JABWAN010000674.1 GCA_013361015.1 Candidatus Zhuqueibacterota bacterium
ATCAAATTCGCGTTCCGAAGGTGAGGTTGATCGGGCCCGAGGGCGAGCAAATCGGCATCGTATCCACCTCGGAAGCGCAATCGCGAGCGGAAGCTGCCAATCTCGATTTGGTTGAAGTGGCGCCAAATGCCGAGCCGCCGGTGTGCCGAGTGATGGACTTCGGCAAGTACAAATACGAGCTTGCCAAGAAGGAAAAGACCAGCAAGAAAAAGCAAACGGTCATCCACGTTAAAGAAATACGCTTGCGGCCCAAAATCGAGGAGCATGATTTTGAGTTCAAGAGCAAGCACGCGCGCAAGTTTATTGAAGAGGGCGACAAGGTGAAAGTCACCGTGTCGTTTCGCGGGCGTGAGATGGTACACAAAGAATTCGGCTTGGAGGTCATCAAGCGCCTCGAAGAAGTGCTTTCGGATATTGCCAAGCCGGAGCGCTCCCCACAACAGGAAGGCCGGAATCTCGTGATTTACTTCGTAAAGAAATAGAAAGGTTAAAATGCCAAAGTTGAAAACGAATCGTGGCGCGAAGAAGCGCTTTCGCGTGACGGGCACGGGCAAAATCAAACGCAATCGCAGCGGCCATCGTCACATTCTCACCAGCAAAGATCAAAAGAGAAAGCGCCGCTTGCGCAAAAGCACGCTCGTGCATGAGTCCGATACGCCGCGCGCCTTGCGCATGCTGGGCTTGCGGTAATTTTCTATCAAGCTTGATTTATATAAGAACGCGAATTTCAAAACGGCAGAACGGTTTTTCGGCAGAATAAGTGTGTAAGCATTCCGCCGAGAAATCATTCTGCCTTTTTGCTCTCGGCGTGTCCGGGTTACGATTCTTCATCGCTCAAATCTACAAGAACAAGTTGTGGCCGAGTATCTTCACGCTAGCTTCAATTCTCATGCAGGCAGTGTCGATGTATAAATTAGGACTTCTCCTTCCGGCAATCATATTCATTTGGCTCTTTTACACGCCCTCTGATCTCGAAGCACAGGAAAGAGTGAAAAGGCGCGTAATACGACGATATCATCAAGAGGAGGTGGAACGTCTTTTATATGAGAAATCAAATCTCGATTCTGCTTTGTATCTGTGCAGAAAAATCATCGGCACAAACAATATTCCCGACGACTACAGACGAGAGTTGGAGAACAATATCAAGCTCATTGAAAATTACTCGGATTATGATCGCAAGCCTTTGAAACTGTATTTGCAAGCAAGGCATTTATTGCTCTTGATCTTGAGCGGAAATCGTAGCAGTGAACTACCGTCGAAGCAAGGCGACTCATATCGTGAATTGTTATCCCGGTATCCTCGGTGCAAGCTTGCGGCTTTTGTTCATTATCAACTAGCGTGGCATTATATGCGTCAAATCGGAGGCGCAATCGCAAGAGAAAATGCGCTTGCAGCGTATCGGGAAATTATTGAAAACTATCCCACGGCTGTTTTCGAGATTTGGGATCTTCCGAAAGATTATCTATTGGGCTCTAGCATAGCGCCGCTTGCCCAGCTTAAAATAGCTTGGTTGCAGCAATCATCCCATCGCGACACTGCTCTGCAAGCCTTTCAGACGGTCATCGACAAATATCCTGAGGCTTTAGATCAACAAAAAAGAAAGCTGGCCTTAAGCGCATACGTTAGTATGCTGATGCTCTGCTCCGGTGACGAGGATTCGAATGAAATTGCCGATGCGCGGAAGGCCGAAGAAATATGCAGGATCCTACTTGATAAATATCCCAATCAAGAGTACGAAATAGAAGGCTGGTACTTTGGCGAGATTCATCCCGAAGCATTGATGCGACTGGCAAAAATTTCGACCGATCGCGAGAAAGCGATCGGCTTCTATAAAAGAATAATCAAGGATTATCCGAACAGCCAGGAGGGGAAATCGGGTTCCGATGCTGTAGGCTTTTATTCAACACTCGCCCAAAGAAGGTTGAATGAACTTCAACAAGAGTAAGGGATGGTTTTGTGTTTAATGCAGCACGCTCCGTGGCCACGGGCTTCAAGATTTTTCGCAGCCAAACCAGCGGCAGCGGTTTCGCTGAAATCAACAATGTCACCACGGAAAGCTTACAAGATTCTGCTGTGCCGATAGGCTGAGTTCATCAGGAAGTGAGCAACGCATTTTTTAAGGAGACAATATGATCAAGCCTCGCCAACTTTTAACCTATGCCAGTTACGCTCTGTTATGGTGCGGTACGGTAACCGATATTTCTGCACAAAACTTGGCGCAAACCGGAAACCAATTCACCCTTCGCACGACGGAGGTTCCAATTGAAGGCGAATATGTTGATGCGGTTTTCTATGCCGACTCTGTGACGCAAGAATTGCGGCCTAAAATCATCATTCGGAAAGAAAGCGTCGATTTCATATCCCTATCGGGGACGCTAAAAAAAACGTCTTGTCACAAAGAACGGTTACTTCTCGCCTCGTTCAGCGAATGGCAACTACTTCGTTCTTCTTGAAAAAGGCCTTCAACTATATAACGATGATGGTGAGTTGATGTGGCAAAAATTCTTGGAAGATAGTGAGGAAGACGGCGCGGGGCAGGAATTTATCGTTTCCTCGCAAGGAATTTTGTGTAATCTGAACAGGGATGATGGAACAGTTAACTTTTTTGATCAGAGAGGCGCAGCCATTGCCAATTATGTCGTATCGAATGATCTGGCAAAAACACTCATCGGCAAATACTCCGATGATGGCCGATATTTCGCCGCAACTGCCCCTGGTCGTCAGATTGCGCGAAACTATCAATTGATGCTTTTTGATTCAATCGGCCAGCAAATATGGACGAGAGAATTAGAAAAAAAATGGGTGCTCGATATTGTTTTCTCACCTCAGAAAAGATTGCTGGCAGTCAAGTATCTTGATTTTGTGACGCGCGCGACAAATGCAGCGATATTTTCTTCTCGCGGGGAGCTTCTCGCCACTTTGACGGATGACATGATCGGAGATGCGGTTTTTGCAAAAGATGACCAGTTGTTGGCGGTGAACGTTTTAAGTAAAAGCAATCCTCAAACCTCGAAATTGTTACTCTATGAAGTACCTGCAGGCCGTAAAGTTTTCGAGGTGCAATTTTCAAAACGTATCTATGATCTTAAATTTGGTGCCGAGGGTATTCACATCTATGCCCTGCTTGGCGAGAAGGCAGTCGTGCCGCAAAACCTCGCCGAATCACAAGCTGGAAAGCTTGTGCCCAAGCGCTCATTCATTACGAGCCATGCGCTTGCAATAATAAATTTGAAGGGTGAGTTGCTTGGAATGAATGATTTGCCTTCTCTTGAGCTTTATCAGGGGATCCTTCGCTTTTACCCAGTCTCTGCGTCAAACTTGGTTTGCATTCAAGCTGGTGACAAGTTCGTTCAATATTTTACTGTGTGCCGATAGACCGAGTTCATCAGGAAATGTACAACTCATTTTCAGGAGCCAATATGGCCAAATGGTCGCGGATTACGTTACTCGTGCTGATGATTTTCCAGTGGGCCGCTTCATTCGTGGAAGTTTTTGCGCAGGAAATTAATCAACAAATTCGCCAGCCTAAATTTCGCGAGTTCTCGGAAATCGGAAATGAAGAGTTGCAAGCCCTGAGTTCTGCTGAAACGCCTAAAAATTTCATCGCGAATGATCAAATAATTACCATGGATGATGACATCCAAGGCGCGGCCAAAGGCGAATTTCAGTTGCTGACAAAAGCTGGCGGGCTTTTGTGGAAAGAGCCCTATAGCTATTCCATCGATGATCCCAGGCCGAAATATCTCGTCTCCATATCCGGTATAGTATGCAAATTGCGCGCGGACGAGGGTACGGCGACATTTTACAACCGGCACGGCGAGCATTCTGCGCATCATGTCGTTGCGCCGGATTTTTCCAGAACTCTGACCGGGCAATGGTCTCAAGACGGTCGATACTTTGCCGTAACTGCACTTGATCCGCAGGAAAGGGGACTGTATCAACTGCTTCTTTTTGATGAAGACGGAAAACAATTGTGGAGATACCGGTTTCAAAATAAATTTGCTCAGGAGATTACTTTTTCGCCGTTATCGCAATGGGTTTTGATCGGCTATAAAGAATTGGTT
>JABWAN010000675.1 GCA_013361015.1 Candidatus Zhuqueibacterota bacterium
CTCCCATTGCAAAGCCCGGATACGCCACTGGCAGCGGCCCGGTCGTCATGCTGGACGAAGCGCATTTCAATTTTCACACGGCAACTGGGCGTTACCTATCGTTTGCGCAACTGCTGCGCCGCGATGGTTATGTCGTGCAAGCCTCCACTTCGCGCTTCAATAAAAAAAGCTTGGGCAATGGAAAAATTCTCGTCATTGCCAATGCACTCGCCGAGATCAACAGCCAGGGAAATTGGTCGCTGCCAAACCCCTCCGCATTTGCCGATGACGAAATCGCCGCGGTGCGTGAATGGGTGCATGAAGGCGGTGCGTTGTTGCTCATCGCGGATCACATGCCGTTTGCCGGCGCGGCAGAAAAACTCGGCGCGGCCTTCGGCATTCGTTTCAGCAATTGCTTTGCGATGTTCGCCGAACAATCTCAAGGCGCGCTCTTCGTCTTTCGCCGGTCGAATGGCGCGCTCGCCGAGCATCCCATTATCAACGGCAGAACGCGCGACGAACGCCTCGATTCGCTGATGACGTTTACTGGATCCGCATTCCAAGCGGATGGCAGCGCCCAATCGTTGCTCGTGCTCGATTCATCGCAGCGGTTACTGCTGCCCCAAACGGCGTGGCAGTTCACCGCCGAAACACCGCGTCTCTCGGCAGCCGGTTGGCTGCAGGGCGCGACTTTGAACTATGGCAAAGGCCGCGTCGCCGTGTTCGGCGAAGCCGCGATGTTCTCCGCGCAGCTCGCTGGCCCGAATCGCACGCCGGTCGGCATGAACTCGCCGCAAGCGCCGCAGAATTATCGCTTCTTGCTGAATGTCATGCATTGGCTTTCGGGGTTGCTTGAATAAAAAATCTTCCACAGGAATTCACCGAGAGAAAAATGACTAAACTTGCGGCTGCTTTTTTATTCGTGACGTTGTCGCTGGCAAAGTTGGCGGCAGCGGCTACATTTCAAGCCAAGCCGTTTAACGAGGTCTTCGCCGAATCATTGCGCCACATGGGTGGCGAAAGCGAGTTGAGCAAAATTCAAAGCATCACGGCGTTGGCCCACTGCACAGGGCCGCGCGGAGAGTACGTCACTGAGATTTATTCGCAGCGCGGCAATCGTTTGCAGTTCAAACAAGTTTGGCCGGAGGGCAGATCCTTTCTGGCTTTTGTGAATGGCGAACATGCTTGGATGGAAGACGCGATGTCCGGCCACGTGTCGCAGCTTGACAGCGCTTCAACTGCCGGCATTCGTGCGCACGAATTCCAGATGATCCCGCTGGTTTTACCGGAGCGCTACCAAAATCCCGTGGTGGAAAGAGAGGAGGATTTTGCCGGAGAACGCTGCATCAAAATTCGCATGATTGATGGGCTTGGCAAGTCGTGTGCGGTTTTCTTCAAAACCCGATCGTCTTTATTAGCCGGTTGGATTCAAGCCGATACGCGCAGCGACAAAGGCGAGACGGTGCGCATCGTTTTCAACGAATGGAAAAAGATTGGCAACGTCATGCTGCCGTCCAAAGTCACGGCCACCGACAAATCCGGTGATTGGGTGCTCGCTTTTCATGACATTAAACTGAATGAAGTCGATGAAAAGATTTTTGCCGTTCCGCCCAGTATTGCCGCGGTGAAAGAATTGCGGCAATTGCTGCAACAGGGACGCTCCGCGCATTTCGGCAAAGACGCCGGGCTACTCGTGTCCGTGTTTGCTGAGGATTTTATCAGTATCGACGCAGGCAAAATTAGCCGCCCGGCGCGCGAGGAGAGCCGTAACCGCCTGCAAACTTACTTTGACCGTTCGGAGTTTTTGGAGTGGGATGATATTTCGCCGCCGATCATTCGCGTTTCACAGGATGCGAGCATGGCGTATGTCATCGTCCACAAACGCGTGCGCCTCAAAGCGAAAAATGAAGAAGACGAGCTGGAGGAAGAAACCACCATCTTCGCGTGGACGGAGACATACGAGAAGCAAAATGATAAATGGACACTGACCAGCGTGACTTCGACGAGAAAACCGACCGCGGAATAGAACATTATGCCAAACTATATTTGTGTGACGTGCGGCGTGCAGTATGCCGAAACCCCGGCGCCGCCGGAGCATTGCATCATTTGTGAAGACGAGCGCCAGTACGTCGGCTGGGAAGGCCAGCAATGGACAACGCTGGAAGCATTGCGTACCGGCCACGCCAATCGTTTCACCGAAATGGAGCCGCGCCTCCTCCGCATCGGCACCGAGCCGTTGTTTGGCATCGGCCAGCACGCTTATCTCGTGCAAGCGCCGAGCGGCAATGTGCTGTGGACATTTCGACGGCAGCGCCATGTTGCATTGGCCCAACGGCGCGGAAGGCCGCGGCGCGTTGCTGGTGGGCGACACCATTCAGGTTGTATATGACCGGCGTTACGTCAGTTTCATGTACAGTTTTCCGAATTGCATTCCTCTGCCGGCTTCCAAAGTGCAACACCTGGTTGAAGCCGTCGAGCCGTTTGCATTTGACCGGCTCTACAGCCCCTGGCTGCAGCGGGTGGTCATGCACGATGGCAAAGCAGTGATTCAACGCTCGGCCGAGCGCTATCTGCGTGCGATCACAGAGTAATCGATACTCGTTTCGCATTTTGACTAGGCTTGGTTACGATGATAAGGTCGCGCGAATTTCGATTCACTAAACTTTTTAGGGAGGTATTGCATGTCTTCAAATCACACCGAGAAACTGCTTCGTAGCGCGCCCTACTTTCCCGTCTCCAACACAGAGCGGTCCGCAGTGTTCTATGAGCAAATGTTGGGCTTTCGCTGTGAATACTCAGCGGGAACGCCTTTGCAGTTTGCCATTTGTAGTCGCGACGGCCTTGCCATCATGCTGCGCACAGTTTCAGAGCCTGCGCTTATTGTTCCGAACGAAAAGCAGGGAGGAACATGGGACGCCTTTTTCTGGGTAAGCGATGCGCAAACTTTACACTCGGAATTCCAGTCGAAGGGCGTGGAGATCGTCTACGGGCCGCTCATGCAAGAGGCCTATCAAATGAAGGAGTTTGCAATTCGCGATTGCGACGGCCACGTGCTAGGTTTTGGTCAGGCGTTGGGCAGCAAGGTTTAGTTAATCAAATGGTCTTTCAATAAGGAGTAACTCGGAAATGCTTGTGAAGCAGCGGATAAAACGCTCAAGCCTTTGGCTCGCTTTGATCATTTTACTCAATGCAATTGTCGCTGCCCAAGCCCAATCGCCGGCAGGAAATCAGCGCGAAGTCGCCATTACATTTGATGACTTGCCGTCCACGAGAATGAACCCGCAGACTTGGCGGCAAATGACCGCAAAATTGCTCGCACACATTACTTCCAAAAACATTCCGGCGATTGGCTTCGTGAACGAGAGCAAGCTCTACGAACACGACCAGCTTGATAGCGCGCGTGTGAAAGTGCTGCAAATGTGGCTCGAGGCCGGATTTGAGTTGGGCAATCATTCTTTTTCGCATTGGGACTTGCATCGCATCGCGCCGGAAGAGTATAAAACGGATATTCTGCGGGGAGAAAAAATCACAACGAAGCTGCTCGCACAAACAGGCGGAAAACCGCGTTATTTTCGCCATCCCTTTCTGCACACCGGCAGGAGTCTCTCCATCAAAAAGGACCTCGAAGCCTTTCTCGCAGAACACGGCTACGCGATTGCACCGGTAACGGTCGACAACTCCGAATGGATTTTTGCGCGAGCCTACGATCTTGCCGTCGAACGCGGCGACGCGGCGATGCAAAAGCGCATCGGCGAGGCTTACGTTCCTTACATGGAAAGCAAGTTTGAATACTACGAAAAGCAGTCGCGCGATTTGTATGGTCGTGAGATCAAACAGACCTTGCTGCTGCATGCCAATACGCTAAACAGTGACTATTTCGGCGCAGTTGCAAATATGTTGGCCGAACGCGGCTATGCTTTCGTTTCGTTGGAGGAAGCGTTGCGCGACGAAGCCTATCGCACCGAAGACACTTACACCGGGCCAGCGGGCATTTCATGGCTGCAGCGTTGGGCCATGGCGCAAGGCAAAACGGGAGAATTTTTCAAAGGCGAACCCCGCACGCCGGAGTTTGGGCTCAAAGCT
>JABWAN010000676.1 GCA_013361015.1 Candidatus Zhuqueibacterota bacterium
GCGGCACGCAAAACCATTCCTCATTTTAACCCTAGCGGGATCAGCACAAATGCAATACTCCGAAAGCCTCCGCATTGGAATCAAAAGCATTTGGGTGCACAAGCTGCGTTCATTGCTCACTACGTTGGGCGTCATTTTCGGCGTGGCTGCAGTGATTTCCATGCTCTCCATTGGCGAGGGCGCGAAACGCGCAGCCATCGAACAAATCAAGCTGCTGGGCACCAACAACATTCGCGTGAACTACTTAAAGCTCACCGGCGAACAGGCGGAGGAAGCTGAGAAGAAGCTTGCAATGGGATTGACGTATCACGACGGCCAGCTCATTCGCGCCAACTTGCCGACCGTCAAAGGCGTCACGCCGGTGCACTTCGTTGAAATCGAAGTACTTTTTGGCAACAAAGAATCGAGCGGACGTGTGATCGGCACCGACGAGGCCTACGAATGGGTCACGAACTTTCATCCGAAGGAGGGGCGTTTTATCACGTTGCTCGACGTGCGGGAAGCAAAACGCATTTGCGTCATCGGCGATGAAGTGCGTGCGGAACTGTTCGGCTATCGCAATCCCATTGGGCGGCGCATTAAGATCGGCGACACCTGGTTCACTGTCGTCGGTGTGATGGAAGCGAAGACCGTGAAAGAAGGAAAAGCCTCGGTCATCAAGCTGCGCAACATCAATAAGGATATTTACATTCCCATCACCACGGCGCTCAAACGCTTCACGGACGAAGATCGCCCGAATGCCATCGAAGAGATCGCCATTCAAGTGCAGAGCGAAGAACATGTGCTGCCGACCTCGGAAGTGGTGAAGCGTTTGCTCGCGCGCACGCACAATGGCGTGAATGATTACGAGATCATCATCCCGGCGGAGTTGCTGGCGCAAAGCCAAAAGACGCAGCGCGTGTTCAATATCGTCATGGGATCGATTGCAGCCATCTCATTGCTGGTGGGCGGCATCGGCATCATGAACATTATGCTGGCGAGCGTGACCGAGCGCACGAAAGAGATTGGCACGCGGCGTGCGTTGGGTGCGACCGAACGCGACATCATGGGCCAGTTCCTCAACGAGACCGTTTTGATCAGCATCACCGGCGGCACGATTGGCATTTTGTTGGGGGTGATTATGGCGAAGCTCATCAATTTGTACGCCGGCTGGGATACGGTGATTGCGTTGTATAGCGTCATGCTTTCGTTCGGGATTTCCGCGCTGGTCGGCATCGTGTTCGGACTTTATCCCGCGCGCAAGGCCGCGAAAATGGATCCGATTGCGGCGCTGCGTTTTGAATAAGAAGCTCTTCGCAACGTGCGAGACAGTGTGTGTGGAGTGTGAATGATCGAGAGATCTCCGGCGTCTTACCCATTTTCTGATCTGGCCTTGGCCCGGCGTCTTGAGCGAACGGAGGCCATTAGCAATGCAAGATTCGTCGAAGCCCGCGCGCGGCTCTTTCCCGAAAGCGGCGCCAAGTGGATCGAGGTGGCAGGCGCTTATGCCATGTTCGACACGCCGTCCTCGCCGCTCACACAAACTTTCGGACTGGGTATTTTTGAAAGCGCGACGAATCTTGCTCTAGATCGCATCGAGAGATTTTTTCAAGAACGGGGCGCGCCGGTGTTTCATGAAGTCAGTCCGCTGGCAGATTCCAGCGTGACGGCCATGTTACACAAGCGCGGCTACGAGCCTTTTGAGTTCACGAGCGTGCTGTATCGCCCGATTCACAAAGACCTTGCGTTGGATGCGCGGCGCAATGAAAATATTTATGTGCGGCTAGTGCGTGCAGATGAGCACGAGCTTTGTGCAAGAGTTTCCGCGCAAGGATGGAGTGAGCACCCCGAAATCACGCAATTCTTGCTGGAGATCGGAGAGATCAACATGCAGCGTGCGAACGCGCTTTCTTTTTTTGCGGAGTTGGGTGGTCGGCCGGTCGCGACGGGAGTGTTGTGCCTCGGCGAGGGCGTAGCGCTATTGGGCGGCGCCTGCACCATCCCAGAGGCGCGTAAGCAGGGTGCGCAACTGGCTCTGCTCGAGAGCCGCTTGCGCTATGCCGTGGAACAAGGATGTGATCTTGCGATGATATGTGCGCAACCCGGCAGCGCCTCTCAGCGCAACGCAGAGCGACATGGGTTTCGTATTGCCTATACGCGCATCAAATGGCGATTGCCGCAACATGCGGCGGGGCAATGATGTGGGCCACGGTGTAAATTTTGAAAACTGTGAGGCGAAGCATGACTTCGCCCCACGGATGCTTCACCAATTGATTACTTCGGGCACGGTGTCGGACAGCAATCGGAAGGTTGGCAAGCCTGCGGTTTGCAGGGCGGACAATTTTTCTCCGCCGAGGTTTGCGCGGACGACATTGCCAAGCTGCCGAGTGCTAACAGCGCGAGCGCAGCAAAGGTCAACAGGCCTTTCTTCATATCCATACTCCTTGATGAAATGATTGGAAGTTTATTGTGTAAATTGCCATGGCTTTCATTGTAAGACTTGTACCACCTGCGCGAATTCTTGCGGGGTGAGCGCTCCAATCGCCAAGAACTCCGAATTTTTCCCCTGCCAGCTCAACGCCATCACCTCCTTCGCATCCACCATTGCACACTCCACATTGCAGATTGGCGTGCGCGTAACGGCATATTGACCCATCGTCCACGGTTGCCCCAACGCATGTTGAAAAATGTTGATCGCCTTGCCGGCTTTGCTGCAAGTGAATTGTACGCACTTCTGGCCGCTGCACTCCAGCACGCGCACGCAATCCAACTGAAACGAATCCGGCAAAGCGGAGATGGCTGCGAGCGGAAATGCGATCGCCTGTTGCGCCTCGGCCAGTTTCACGATCTGCGCCGGATAGCGTTTGTGGAACTTGGCTTCGGAAGCATCGTGCCGCAGATCATCCAAAAAGATGCCGTAATCAATAACCGCCGCGGCGCGCGTTGCAATGCTGCGCTCGCTGGAGGGATTCTTCTTCCAAAGGGCCAGTCCCAACAAAACTAGAAGCACTCCGGCGACGGACCAACGCAACACAGATGAATTGGTTGTGAAAAAGAATCTGCCCAGCGAGACGCGACCTGGCACAGAGACCGCAGTTGCTTTCACTATGCTCTGCCACAATTTTGCCGTGGGAATGACTTGCGGCGTTCGCCCGGCTTTTATCAGCTCGCGGCAAGCACAAATATCGGCAAGTTTCTGTCCGCACGCGGCGCAGCTCTCAAGGTGTTGGCGCATCTCTTCGCTCTCGTTGTGCGGCAACTCGCCGTCAATATAGAGCGCGAGCGCACGCTGCAAACGGTGATGACGCAGGAAGGCGAAAGGTTTTTTCATAATATGTCTCGCTGAAGCACGGCCTGCATACTTGATAACCAGCAGTTCGCAAACAGCTCAGCCACGTCTTGGTCGTGGCTTTTTCTTTTAGTGAAATGAACCGCCGGCTAAAACCGTGACCGCGCAAGTATTTGAACAATCTTCGCTACGATTTTAAATAGTTTTGATCAATGCCCAAAGCTTCGAGTTCTTTTTTCAGCTTGGCATATGCGCGGTGCAAGCGCGAGGCGACCGTGCCCTTATCGATTTGCAAGACTTCGGCAATCTCATCATAGGCCAGACCTTCGAAATCGCGCAGCACAATGGCCGCGCGATACGGCTTGCGCAAGCGTGCGAGCGCTGATTGTAGTTTCTCCGAAAGCTCAATCTGAGCATGATGATTGGGATTCTCTTGCGCCAGTGTTTCCTCATTTATAATCAACGCCAATGAGGTTTCGCGTTTTTGCCGCCGTTTGAATCGTCGCAGCGCATCGAGGCTGGCATTCACGGTCACGCGATACAACCAGGTCGAGAGCCGGGCTTCACCTTGAAATCGCTCGAGCTTGTGGTACAGACGGACAAAGACTTCCTGCACGACGTCTTCCGCGTCGTCTCGATCGTTCACGATCCGGTCCGCGGCCGTGACGAGCTTCTCGCGCAAGGACTCGAAGAGAGCGGAGAGGTCGAGAGGCATGAGGTGTCTCCGTCGCGCCCGGCTGAGGACGCGAGAACGCGACGATGAGGTCGTCGCCACGGCCGCCGCCTTGTC
>JABWAN010000677.1 GCA_013361015.1 Candidatus Zhuqueibacterota bacterium
ATATTGCTTCGCTGTCATATGTCAATCCTTAAAACGATAAGGCCAGAACTGTTTTAATTCTGGCCAAAAAATACCAAACTGCAGCGAATTATTTGGTGTACGTACACGGAGTCCGGTACGTACACTTTTGCCAGCTCCAGTAAACAAAAAGGCCAGAAGTATTTCAATTCTGGCCTAAAAATACCAAACCGCAGGAAATTTTTTGGTGTACGTACCCGAAGCCCGGTACGTACACTTTTGCCGGCTCCAGGAAACAAAAAGGCCAGAAGTATTTCAATTCTGGCCCAAGCATACTAAACTAAAACGAATTACTTGGTGTACGTACGGGAGGTTCCGTACGTACACTTTTACCAATAGCGCCTCATAACGTGTGCGATCATCTTTTCCATTCTGATGACGGCGGCATGGATTGCGGAGTCAAGATCCGACAAGCCACTTGCCTCCATATAGGTATCACGCTCCTCCAAAAAGGCTTCGCGACAGGCGATTTTCTTTGCGTTTTCTTTTGCTTCTGCCTCGAGTTCAAAGGGATCACCCTGCTCTGGGCCGTGAATACGTCGACTATATCGGACATAGTACCGCTCGCCTTTGACCAGTCGCTTGGGCGTCTCGGTAGAGCAAGGAAAACACTGTAGCTGGGGTATGTAAATCTCGTCAGATTGTGTTGCCCTGACGATTCTAAAAAGGCCAAGCTTGTAGAGCAAAAGGTTGTCGCGGATTTCCGCCGGTTCATCCTTGGTTGCATCATTTCGTAGCTTCTCGGAGGGATCAACTTGATCGAGCAGGCATGATGTGCATTGGCCTTTCTGCTTTCTCTTCTTGTTGTGCTGCTGTTTGAGCCAATTCAGGACCATACGATCAACTTCGGTCGGCAGGTACACGCTTGTAAACTGCGCGATCTGCCGGTACCGTAGTTTTTTCTGAGCCAAAATCCCCAGCACTTTACGCTCATTTTCCTGTGAGAGCGGCAGTTTGCGCACGCCTGCGAGGTAGTATGCGGCACGCGACTTCATGTGCTCCGGCAGCATTGCCCAATCCTCACGAAGTTCGTACCAAACACGATCGCGCTGGAAATTCTCAATAGTCAGCCCCCAGCCTGCTTGATCAGCCTCTTCTAACAGCTTGATGACATCGTGGACCATGTGCTCCAATGGCTTGTAACGCAGACACGAAAGTTTATAATGCTCCAAAAAGGCTTTGATAGTTGGATTATCGCTATACGGCTC
Source organism: Candidatus Zhuqueibacterota bacterium (assembly GCA_013361015.1). GTDB lineage: Bacteria > Zhuqueibacterota > Zhuqueibacteria > Zhuqueibacterales > Zhuqueibacteraceae > JABWAN01. Next base: position 1,227 of record JABWAN010000677.1, read on the forward strand.
GAATCGCGCCAGATTGTAAACATTGAGCCACGAACGGAAAATGCTCTCCACTGGTTGCCCTTTGACTCTGCCTGCAACTTGGTAAACCTCCTCGCGAAAGGCCGGTATATTCCAGAGTAGCCACGCTTTTCGTGCGCCCAGTTCATAGAAGGTGTCATAAACAAAACGCACGAATCGACGCAGGTCATTGGCTTTAGTTAGGTTTTTGCTCTTCTGTTTGAGGCTGTAACTATCCGAGTTCATGCAATCAATTCCGCAGTGGTATGGACCTGACAGGCTTTAAATTCTGCGTACAGACTTTCATGCGCCAAGGAGTTTGGCGCTCACCGGCAATGCCAAAACTACGGTATGTACGGCAATCAATCAACGCTTTTTTGCGCAAATAATCCGCTTGAGATTCTGCAAATAGTTCTTATTTTATGCTCACATTCGTCCTTCAAATCCATCGCACAATACTGATTTCATCCTCGTGTCAATTGGGAGTGTTGCTCGCATGGCCCGCAAGAAATCTTCTTCCACCAAGAAAACCCAAGAACCACAAGCCGCGCCCGTCAAATCCTACCGCTACCCCAGCAAGCGCAAGAACAATCCGCCCGCCGGATTGGCGGCGCAGGGGAAAATTCGGGAAACACCCAAGCTGAAATTTGCCTACGATCCGCATTTGCCGCCGGTTTTGCGGTTTGATGACACCGGCGCCAGCGACAAGCTGCCGGAATTGTTGCAAGCCGCACGCACGCGGCCATTGACTGCCGAAGAAGCGCAGCAGCTCGCTGAGGCTTTACGGCGCTACGAGCCATGGCTGGAATGGGCCGGCAAGCGCGAGAAGAAGGAATTTGAAGTCGATCCGGTGGCCTTGCACATTCACGAGCGCGTGTCTGCGCAGGCGATTTTGAAAGTGGCGGCGCGCGAGGACCCGCAGCGCGAATTGTTTGCCGACCCGCAGCAGGAATACCGCGAGGCCGTGCAGTTTTACCAGCACGACGTCGATTGGGCCAACCGCATGATTTTGGGCGACTCACTGCAAGTGATGGCGAGTCTCGCGCACCGCGAGAATCTTGCCGGCAAAGTGCAGATGATTTACATGGACCCGCCCTACGGCATTAAATTCTCCTCCAACTTTCAGCCGGAGATTGGCAAGCGCGATGTGAAAGACAAGGAAGCCGACCTCACTCGCGAGCCGGAAATGGTGAAGGCTTATCGCGACACGTGGACGCTGGGCGTACATTCGTATTTGGCTTATTTGAGGGATCGGCTTTATTTGTGCCAAGAGCTGCTGGCAGATACGGGAAGTATTTTTGTGCAGATTTCAGATGAGAATTTGCATCGTGTACGGAGTGTCATGGATGAAGTGTTCGGAGTGCAGCATCAGATCGCGACAATTTGTTACAAAAAGCCTGGACAAAGGTCGTCGGAGACACTAAATATCCTGACCGATTTCATTCTGTGGTATGCAAAGGATAAAGATAAACTAAAATGCAAAAAGCTTTTTGTTGAGAAGGTTTTATCGGGTGCTGGTGGTGATCATTACGTTTCGGTTGACCTTCTTGATGGAATTGTCCGTCCGTTATCCAACACAGAAAGATCTGATCCATTGATTCTACCCAAGGACTCAAAGGTTTTTGAAACTACTTCTTTGTATTCCGCGGGATGGACTGAAACCGGATCGCAACCCTTTCAATTTAACTCGAAGGTTTACAACTGTGGCCCTCAACAACATTGGAGTGCGAGTCAGGAAGGAATGATGCGGTTGGCAGCGGCCGAGAGGATTGTTGAAGCCGGTAAGAGTATCAGATATAAAAGGTATTTCGATGATTTTCGAGTCATGGAGATTGATAACCGATGGGACGATGTAGGGATTTTCGGTCAAAATCTTTATGTTGTGCAAACAAGCCCAGCAGCTATTGAACGCTGTATATTGTTAACCACCGATCCCGGTGACCTCGTGCTCGATCCAACCTGCGGCAGCGGCACCACGGCTTATGTTGCCGAGCAGTGGGGCCGGCGGTGGATTACGATGGACACGAGCCGCGTGGCGCTGGCATTGGCGCGGCAGCGCTTGCTCACCGCCAAATTCGATTACTACAAATTGCGGCTGGTAAATGCCGAAGACCTCAAGCGCAATCCACACGGGCCGTGGCTCAACAACAACGGCGACACCGGGCCGCACACGTTCGACTGCAAAACCGTACCGCACATCACGCTCAAAAGCATTGCGCAAAACGTCGCGCTGGATGCCATTTTTGCCAAGCATCAGCCCATTCTCGATGAGAAGTTGGCCGCACTCAACAAAGCACTCAAAACAGCCTCCTCCGAATTGCGCCAGCGGCTTTTGCAGAAGCTCTATGAAAAGGAAAAACGTGAAGGCAAAAAATCCATCACCGATGCTGATCGCCGGCGCTGGCTTCTCCCCTCGCCCACTGGGAGAGGGGCCGGGGGTGAGGGCAAAGGCGAATGGAAAGAATGGGAAGTGCCTTTCGATACCGATGATGATTGGCCGGAAAACCTGCAAACCGCGCTGACCGAATACCGCAAGGCCTGGCGCAAGAAGATGGATGAAGTGAATGCCGGCATTTCCGCCAATGCCGAACAGGAAGAATTGGTGGATCAGCCGCAGATCATTCGCAATGTCGTGCGCGTTTCGGGCCCTTTTACGATGGAGGCGGTGATGCCGGCGGAGGAATCGTTGGCTGAGGAATCGCCGATTGAGGGTGCGGCGGAGGAGATGGAAACATTCGACGGTACGGGCGGACAGCCGTCCGCCCCAACAATAAACGAACCCACCAACGCTGAGGCCTATCTCGACAAAATGCTGCGGCTGTTGCGCGCTGATGG
>JABWAN010000678.1 GCA_013361015.1 Candidatus Zhuqueibacterota bacterium
CTGACCGTTGAAGACGAGCGGGCGTGTTTACTCTTTGCCACAAAATCCTTTCAAACAAATTGAAAAGATCCGGCGCTTGCTCGAAAGCTATACGGAGCAATCGGCGGATCGTGTTATTGTTCTAATGGAGACGAAAGTCCGATTTGCACGAAAGTAAATGTTCACACATCTTTGCATCGAAGAACTTTAACCAGCAAGGAAAATGACCACTACCTCCTATCCCTCCCCGGTTGACAAACTGCTTACCTTCGGCGATTGCAGCAAATTTCAAAAGTGGCCGAATTACCTCGAGTTGGGATTCGGCGCAGAGCACGTCGGCGATTTGATCCGCATGATGACGGATGAAGCTTTGAATACGGCTGATTCTGAAAGCATGGAAGTGTGGGCGCCGATTCATGCAATGCGCACGCTCGGCCAACTCCGCGCAGAAGCCGCAATTCAGCCGATCATTGGATTATTCAATCGCACCGATGCCAGCGACAACTACGCTGTCCTCAGTTTTCCCATAGTCATGAGTATGATCGGTCCGGCCGCTATTTCGGCGCTGACAACGTTCATCTCCGATCCTGCAAATGGTATGTATCCGCGCACCTATGCCGGTGATTGCTTGGCAGAGATTGGCAGGCAGCATCCCGTTGTCCGCGAAGAGTGTATTCAAAGCCTCGTTGCCGTTATTGAAGATTTTGAAAAGAATGATCCCAGTCTCAATGGCTTTCTGATTGCGAATTTCCTCGATCTCGGCGCAGTGGAAGCTGCGCCGGTTATGGAACGCGCTTTTGCTGCAGACTGCGTAGATGAAACCATTGCCGGCGATTGGGAAGACGTGCAAGTAGACCTCGGCTTGCTCGCCGCGCGCAAAACCATGCGGCAGTATTCACTTTGGAAAAGCACGGTTCCAAAGAATAGCACGGGCGAAGAGATTCTTACGCCGCCAGATCCTTCTTCGAGCCTGCAAAAGCAACGCAACAAGACCGCGAAGCAAAAATTAAAAAACAAACGGGCCATGGCCGCCAAGTCGCGGCGCTTGAACAGAAAAAAGAAAAAATGAACACGCGATTGCCTCGCGTTCTTTCTGAGCACATTCAACATGGAATTCAAACTCTCCTATTCCCTCCTTCGCCCGTGGCAGCGCAGCGATGAAGCTTCGCTTGCGCAGCATGCGAACAATCGCAACGTGTGGCGGAACTTGCGCGATGCATTCCCGCATCCCTACACAATGAACGATGCCGAGCAGTGGATTCAGAAGGCAAGCGCAGAGGACCCCGTCATGGATTTCGCCATAGTTGTGCAAGGTGCGGCCGTGGGAGGCATCGGCCTGATTCCGCGCGCTGACGTGCATCGTCACACCTTGGGGCTGGGCTACTGGCTCGGCGAAGCATTTTGGGGACGAGGTATCATGACCGAAGCCGTATGCGCCGTGACGGATTACGCCTTTCAAAACGCCGAAACGCAGCGCGTCTATGCCTGCGTTTATGCGTGGAATCCCGGTTCCACACGCGTGCTCGAAAAAGCGGGATACCAATTGGAAGGCCGCTTACGCAAACATGCCCGCAAAGACGGTATGTTTGTGGATGAGTTCATTTATGGCATCCTGCGCGAAGAACGGCAACGCCCAAATGACCGGCAAGCGATTTGAGTTTTGCAGAGAGGCTCGAACTTGCGCCTGCAAGCCTCGACCGCCTGCAACATAAGCAATGCCTCGCCCATTAAGATGGCCTCCCGCAGAAAAGATTTTTGAAGCCGCAATTCTGCCGGGCTTTATCTTGATGGGCGAATCTTTTTACCTTTAAGAGATTAAGGAGACAGTCTCTGTGAAAAACACCGTTATCGTCATTTTCGGCGCGTCGGGAGATTTGACCGCGCGCAAACTTGTGCCTGCTTTTTTCAACAACTTTCGCAAAGGACGTTTGCCGGCAAACACTAATATCGTCGGCATCGCACGCAGCCCGTTTACGGATGACAGCTTCCGCGAAAAAATGCGCGAAGGTATGCAGCAATTCGCGTCTAAAGATTTCAATGCTGAAAAATGGCGGCAGTTTGCGCCCGCACTTTTTTATCAACCGGGTGATATGACAAAGCCCGAGGCGTACCTCGGCCTGGAAGAAAAAATCGCGAGTATTGCGCCCGAGGGGGGCAATCGGCTTTACTATCTTTCCACCGCGCCGGAGTTTTATGCCACGGGCGCTACCCTGCTCGGCGAGAGCGGCATGTCGCAGGAAAGCGAAAACACCGGTTTTCGCCGCATCATCATTGAAAAGCCGTTCGGCCGCGACCTCGCTTCGGCCATGGAACTGAATCGCACCGTGCACAGATCTTTTCGCGAGCACCAAGTCTATCGCATCGATCACTATCTCGGCAAAGAGACCGTGCAAAACATTTTGGTGTTCCGTTTTGCGAACGCGATCTTCGAGCCGCTGTGGAATCGCAATTACATCGATCACGTGCAGATCACGGTTTCGGAAACCGTGGGCGTGGGCCATCGTGCGGGGTATTATGACAAGGCCGGCGTGCTGCGTGACATGTTTCAGAATCACATTCTGCAATTGCTCACGCTCATTGCCATGGAGCCGCCGCACAAATATGAAGCCGATGCTTTGCGCAACAAGAAAGTCGAAGTGTTGAGTGCGCTGCGCCCGATCGGCGAAAAAGAAGTGGCGGAATACACGGTGCGCGCGCAGTATGAAGGCTACATGCACGAGCCTGGAGTCGAGCAGTTTTCCGCCACGCCGACTTATGCCGCGCTCAAACTCTTTGTCGATAATTGGCGCTGGCAAGGGGTGCCGTTTTATCTGCGCTCCGGCAAATTCCTTCCCGATAAAACCTCCGAGATTACGATTCAATTTCGTCAGCCACCGCAGCAGCTTTTTCATTTCAACGGCGAGCATGACGGCTCGTTTACTAATCGTCTCAGTATTTGCGTGCAACCGCACGAAGGTTTTCATTTGCTCTTTACCACCAAAGTGCCGGACAAAGGCATGCAAGTGCAACCCGTGGACATGGACTTTCACTATCAGGAATCCTTCGGCGAAGGCGCCATCCCCGAAGCCTACGAACGATTGCTTTTGGATGCACTGAACGGCGACGCTTCGCTCTTCACGCGCAGCGATGAAATCGAGCTCGCGTGGAAACTGGTGGACTGCATTCACGCAGGCTGGGCCAGCAAATTCGCGCCGCCGATGGCAAGCTACAAACCCAACACTTGGGGACCGAAAGCCGCAGAGGTTTTGTTGGCGCGCGATGACAAGCACTGGGTGCACGGCTGCGGTAGCCAGAAAGAATGATGCGCAAAGCAGTCCAGCCAGCACGGCATTTTCTCTCCGGTGTGCATTTATCTTGAGAGTATTGCACACCACCTGGGGTCACTGTTAGAGCAACAATTCCGGGGGAAGAATCCTATCGTACAATCTCAAGGAGAGAAACATGTTGAAGCTCATTGGTCTCGTTCTGCTCATTTACGGAATTCTGGGAGTGCTCGGCGCCGTGTTCGCATACTTGGCATTGCGGGGCCCGGCCCAGCGGCTGCGCGAGCTGTTCGCGCTTTTGGCGCAACAGTTCGAACAGAGCAGTGCTGCCGTTAAAAGAGTAAGTGATTGGGTTTTTAAAGAAAGCCCGCTTTTGCAAAAGATCGCGGAGTTCACCGGGCAAATCGACAAAGTGATGCACGAAGCCGGCAAACGCTTCGGCGAAGCTGCACAATCGTTCAAGAATCTCGAGGTTGGGTTGAATGCCGTCAAGGTGCCCACGCTCAGTTTTCAAACCCAGTCGCTGGACTTGAATTTCGGCGCGACCGTGGTCAAGTCCGTCTCACTCAAAGAATATAAGATCGATCTTGTGCCCGGTCCGGGCGGGGAAATCACTCTGTATGGGCCGCCCTTGACGGTTGAAACCACCACGGTCGGGCTCAATCTCGGGCAAGTGACGGTCGTAAACGGCGTGACCGTGACGGACGGCTATCCACTTCAGCCGCTTGGCGAGGCTTTGCAATTTGTCGGTGACAAGTTCGAGGACGCGAAGCAACAAATCACACAGGCTGCCGATCGTTGCAATGATGTGAAG
>JABWAN010000679.1 GCA_013361015.1 Candidatus Zhuqueibacterota bacterium
CTGTCATTCCGGAGGAATCTTTTTGCGCACTCGACAGCGTCTCCAGCGAGTAAAAAGATTCCTGCTGAATGACAATGCGAGGAGGAAAAGTGTAACTTGTATATCGCTGGGAGTAATAATTGTCGTGGCACAATCTTAAAAAGTATAAAACCGAATTTGTGTGCAGTGCCAAGTTTAGTCAATGTGCGATGCACTTTGCACGTGCCTCGCACATAAGTCAGGACGATACCAATTTCAAGGACCTAGCTATGAACGCAACACTTACGCAGGATATACTCGAGCACCATCTCGAACGCGCGCAACGCGAAATCGCTTTTTGCCAAAACTGCCAACCCACCGAAAACGGCAAACGCGTGTGGCGCCTCGGCATTCCGGTGAAGATGTCCGAGCTGCTCGCCAAACTCAAAATTCCCCCAGCAGACCTTGAGTACGTTGCGGAGTCACTCGAATGCAACAATTGCAGCGCCATGCTCGACCTCACCGCAACGGTCGGGCTTAGATCGCGCAGTGAGCGCGAGCTGGAGCAGTATTGGCGCAAGTGGGAGACACAATATGCCAACCGCTTTCGCGACTTTGATGATTTTCTCGTGGAATATCCTGCCCTGGGCATTCAACATCGCTTGGGACAACAACTTTTTAAAGCTCTGGGAGAATTGCCGCGCCGCGAGATCGGCGCCACGTTTTATTATTCTGCCAGGAAGATGGCGAGTAGCCTCGCGCCGACTGCCGAAGATTTCAATCCGCCGCCGTGCCCCCCAGCCGGAGGGCAACACCATAGCGCCGGCCAGCAAGCCTATGTGCTCATGGAGTCTGATGCCGGCGGCGCGCGAGAGGTTTTAACGGGCGAAGAAAAAGTCGTTTGGGTGCAAAAGTTTCAATGCACGCGCTGCAAAGGCATTTTGGATTTGTCCCGCCAGTTAGCCGAATCGCCTTCCCCGCTGATTGAACACTTCATTTATGGCCTGTGCTATCGCGGCGCGCTGCGCGCGGGAGAAAGCTTTAATTCCGATGCCTCCGCTTATCGCGTCGCGCGGTTTCTTACAGACTGTGCGCGCTTGCACGGCTTCACCGGCATCCGCACCAAAAGCGCGAAGCATCACGCCAACAAACTCGTTCTGTTCACGTGGCCCACGGATGCTTTTGAACCGGAAGGCGAGCCGTATTGGTTTGATCTGCGCACGGCAGCGGCTGCAAATCCATGAAATATGTACCGTGCAATGCTTCAAGAGACTTCATCACATTTGTCATCAAAGCAATCTCGTTTTGGCGCAGCACCAACCTGCTCTTGTTTCATCAAACCATAAACTTGTAAATGTGCAACTTGCCGACAACCGCCAAGGGTTTTGCAATAGTGAAGCTGGGGGGCATCACTCCCGATCTCGCTGTTATGCTCGTAGCGACTTTGCCATCTATGAAATTGCTGTGAAGGTAGTTTGCTACAAAGACATATTTTATGACGAGTTGCTCATGGCCAAGTCAATTGGCGACACACTCCCAATGCAGGTCTAAATTGCATTCCAATCGCGGGGAAAAGTTTGCTTTACTTTTTCAAACGGACTTTGTATTATGCTCTGCACACCAGATGAGTTTTCATACCTTCTATTGTGCGGTAGGCAAGCTTAGATGTTCCCGCAGTCTAAAGTAATGCGAGCGAGGAAGGGAGCATGGTGAGTTTCACTTGTGTTGTAAAGGTTCTATTTACGGGAGTCTACAGAAATGAAGAATAACTTCTCCAGCCGTGTGCAGATGGTGATCCAGTTTTCAAGAGAAGAGGCGTTGCGTTTGGGGCATGATTATATTGGTACCGAGCATCTCCTGCTCGGCTTGATTCGTGAGGGAGAAGGGATAGCGGTAGAAATTTTGCGTAACCTGGGTACGGATTTGGACGATATCAAGCGCGCCGTCGAAGATGCCGTGAAATCCACGGGCGAAACCATGACGATTGGCAACATCCCCTTCACGAAGCGGGCTGAAAAGATTCTGAAAATGGCGTATGTTGAAGCCGAGAAATACAAATCGGACATAATAGGCACAGAGCATTTGCTGCTCGCGTTGGTGAAAGAGAAGGACGGCGTGGCGGCGCAAGTGCTGTTGAATTTCGATATCACCTACGAAGCCGTGCGTGAAGAACTTGACAATATTCTTCGCGGCACGCCCTCCAGCAAAGAGGCCAGCACGCAACGTTCCAAAACCCCGGCGCTTGACCACTTCGGCCGCGACCTCACCGAATTGGCGCGCAAAAACGAATTGGATCCCATCATCGGACGCGAGCGCGAAATTGAACGCGTCGCACAAATTCTCAGCCGCCGCAAGAAGAACAATCCCGTGTTGATCGGCGAGCCGGGCGTGGGCAAAACCGCCATTGCCGAGGGCCTGGCGTTGCGCATCGTCGAGCGCAAAGTGCCGCGCATTTTGCACAACAAACGCGTCGTCACGCTCGATCTCGGCGCCATTGTCGCAGGCACGAAATATCGCGGCCAGTTCGAAGAACGCATGAAAGCGATCATGAACGAGTTGCTGCGTGCGAAGGACGTCATTCTCTTTATCGATGAATTGCACACCATCGTGGGCGCGGGCGGCGCCAGCGGCTCGCTCGACGCGTCGAACATGTTCAAGCCGGCGCTCTCACGCGGCGAGTTGCAATGCATCGGCGCGACCACGCTCGACGAATATCGGCAATATATCGAGAAAGACGGCGCGTTGGAACGCCGCTTCCAAAAAATCATGGTCGATCCGCCGAGCCCGGACGAGACGATTCAAATTCTCGAAGGCTTGAAAGATCGTTACGAACAGCATCACAAAGTGAAATATACGCCGGAGGCAATCACGGCCTCCGTGAAATTATCGGAGCGTTACATCACCGATCGTTTCCTGCCGGACAAGGCGATTGACGTGCTCGATGAAACCGGCGCGCGGGTCCACTTGGCCAACATCGTGGTGCCGAAAGAAATCACCAAGCTCGAAGACGAGATCAAAAAGGTTCGCCACGAAAAGGACCTGGTGATCAAAAACCAGGAATTCGAACGTGCGGCGGTGTTGCGCGATCAAGAGAAGCGTCTGAATCGCAAGCTGGATGCCGCCAAGCGGCGCTGGAAAGAAACTGAAGACGACGTCGTTGCCAGCGTGAGCGAAGACGATATTGCGGACGTGGTGGCGATGATGACCGGCATCCCTGTGCGCAAAGTCGCGCAATCCGAATCCGAAAAAATTCTGGGCATGGAAGAGGAATTGCAGAAGCGCATCGTCGGCCAGGATGCGGTGATTCACGTGCTCTGCAAAGCCATTCGTCGCACGCGCGCGGGTTTGAAGGATCCGAATCGTCCCATCGGTTCGTTCATCTTTCTTGGCCCCACCGGCGTGGGCAAAACGCAGCTCGCGAAAGAGCTGGCAAGATATTTGTTTGAAAAAGATGACGCGCTCATTCGCCTCGACATGTCGGAGTACATGGAAAAATTCGCCGTCTCGCGTTTGACCGGCGCGCCTCCGGGATACATCGGCCACGAAGAAGGCGGCCAGCTCACGGAAAAAGTGCGGCGCCATCCCTATTCCGTCGTGCTCTTCGATGAAATCGAAAAGGCCCATCCGGACGTGTTCAATATTTTGCTGCAAATCCTCGACGACGGCCATCTCACCGACGGTTTAGGCCGCCGCGTAGATTTCAAAAACACGATCTTGATCATGACCTCGAATGTCGGTGCGCGCGAAATCAAAAAATCCGGCGGCTACGGTTTTTCCACGCACGAGGGCGACATCGACTACGACAAGATGCAAGGCAAGATCATGGATGAGGTCAAACGCCTCTTCAATCCGGAATTTCTCAATCGTGTGGATGAACTGCTCGTGTTCCACAATCTGACGCGTGAGCACATGGGCAAGATTATCGACATCGTCGTGAGCGAAACGCTCAAGAAAATGTCGGATCGCCAAATCACGATCGAGCTTTCCGAAAACGCGAAAGACTACATCGTGGAGAAAGGTTTCGATCCGGTCTATGGTGCGCGCCCGCTCAAACGCGTGATTCAGAAGTATGTGGAAG
>JABWAN010000680.1 GCA_013361015.1 Candidatus Zhuqueibacterota bacterium
ATCGCGTGCTGGATGGCAATCCGATGCTCTGCCTCGCGATGTCCGCCACGAACACCGACACCGTGTTCGCGAGCACGGCGCCGGTCACGAACAGCGCGCGTGTGTTTCGTACGCTGAATGGCGGCCTAACTTGGGAAGATTTGACTATGGATTTGCCCGATCGCTACCCCATGGATATAGCGGTCGATCCCACGAACTCGCGCAACGTCTATGTCGTGTTTTCCGGCTTCGGCACCTCGCATTTGTTCAAATCGAACGATGCGGGTTGGAGCTGGATAGATATCGGCGCGGACTTGCCCGATGTTCCTTCTTCGGCAGTCACGGTCGATCCGCTTTTTCCGGAGCACATTTATTTCGGCAATGATCTCGGCGTGTATGTTTCGGTGAACGGCGGCGGCACGTGGCAGGAGTGGCGCGAGGGTTTGCCCACAGCCGTGTTGGTGATGGACTTGACGATCTCGCCGAGAAATCGCAAGTTGCGGGTGGCCACGCATGGCAATGGTGTGTGGGAAAGAGCGTTGCTCGAAGCACCGGATGTGAGCGTGGACGAGCCGCCGCAAAACGTCGTTTCATTCCGCCTCGAACAAAACTATCCCAATCCGTTCTCGCTGCAACGCCGCGAGATGACAACGATTGCCTATGAATTAAAAATTGCGAGTGACGTGCAGCTTGCCCTCTACAATGTGATGGGCCAGGAAGTGGCGAGGTTGCAAGAGGGCATGGTATCAGCCGGGCGTCACGCTATTCGTTTTGATGGGAATAAACTTGCGGCGGGGGCTTATTTCTATCGCTTGCGCGTGGGTGGGATTATGCAGACGAAGAAGATGTTGGTGGTGGAATAAGTCAAGGAGCCAAAAAGATAAAGAGACAAAAAGCCAATTGAGAAAGAGGCTATTCGTATTCGGCAGGATTGATCACGAGGAGACCTTGTCGCGGCCCTCTACCTTCAATAATGGTGTCAGAGATTGGGCCTCCTTTGATTTTGATCGGCTCAAATTGTTGTGGAGGTTTTCCCCAACTTTCAACATTAAAATCCACCACGCCCTTTTTTTCAATTTCAAAAGCAACTCCAGCAACTCTTCCCGGCTGCGTTGCCGCTGCACGGTGACGTAGACTTCGGTGCCATCCGCAATTTTCAACGGCTCCGCCGGCTCGATCACGCCGTTGCGATAAACGCCTCGTACTGTTTCGCTCATGATAATTCTCCTTGTTTGTGTGCGGCAAATTATCGAGTTTGATTCCGAAAAGCAATATGGGAAATCGGCGCGGAGGGCTAACGGATAGGAGATTGGGCTTTGTTTTTTGTACGAAGCTGTTATATTTTCCCGCGGCAAAAATCAGGAAAACTCGTATGAAAGTACTGGCACAAAACGATCTCGACGAAATCATCGCGCGCTTAACGCAAGAGTTTAAACCGGAAAAGATAATTCTTTTTGGATCGCACGCCTGGGGAAACCCGCATGCCGATAGCGACGTCGACCTTCTCGTCATTGTCTCTTCGGCGAGTAGTCCTCCTTCACGTAGAGCCGCTAAAGCGTATCGCTGTTTGCAAGGGCTCAAAACTCCAACAGAGATTATCGTGAGTACCCGCCAGGAATTGGAACGATATCGTTCTGTGCCTTCCTCTTTGACCCGACAAATTCTGGAGAGAGGAAAGATTATTTATGGATGAAGCAAAGAAAGAGCTCGTTCAATCGTGGCTCATAAAAGCGGAACATGATCTCGGATCTGCCGAACTGCTGGCGAATAGCACAACCCCCTATCTTGATACGGCGATTTATCATTGCCAACAAGCCGCTGAAAAGGCGCTCAAAGCTTTTTTAGTTTATCATGATATTGCTTTTGAGAAAAAGCACAGTCTTTCGATCTTGGTTGATCTCTGCCGGCAAATTGATTCGAACTTTCAGGATTTTCAAGATGCAGCATCAACGCTCACTCCATACGCCACGGTTTATCGTTACCCCGGTGAGTTTTTTGAATCAGAGCCGGACCCTCAACAGATGAAAGAAGCGTTGGAATTGGCCCGGCTGATTTTGGATTTCGCTCTAGCTCGCCTGCCTCAAGATACCCGCCAATAAACACAGTGGAGACTCCATGCTCACGCATTGTCGGCACTTCGCGCTGCATGTAATTGCGAGATTCGCTTTGGGTGTTAGTCTAATTTTCTTTCATTCTACTCGGGCACAATCTCTTCCCTCGCTCGGCACCCTCCGTCAGCAAGCCGAGATCCAACAACAATGGCTGCAGGCCCGCGTCGAGCGGGTGTTGCCGCAGCTTATGCGCCGGCACGGCGTTGCGATGTGGCTCGTAATCAGTCGCGAGTATAACGAAGACCCGGTGTTCTTCTCGTTGATCTCTCCGACCATGTTTGCCGCACGGCGACGCACGATTTATGTTTTCTTTGATCGTGGTGAAAAAGACGGCGTGGAAAGGCTCGCACTCGGCGGCGGTTCGCAAGGCGGCGTGTACACGGTCTATCGCGATCCGGAAGTGGAGAACCGCGAGTTGTGGGGCAACGGCCAATGGGCATTGCTGCGCAAGTTGATCGAAGAGCGCAATCCCGCGAGCATTGCTGTGAACCTTTCGAGCACACATGCGCTTTCCGACGGCCTTTCCGCCAGTGAATGGGAAACGTTGCAGCAAGCCCTCGGTGAAAAATGGCTCAGCCGCGTCGCACGCGCCGAGCTTCTCCCTCTCGATTACATTGCCACGCGCTTGCCCGAAATGCTGCCCACGTATCGCAGCATGATGCAGATCGCACATCATCTCATTGCGCGCGCCTTCTCCAGCGAGGTCATCGAACCCGGCGCAACCACGAGTGAAGACGTGGTGTGGTGGCTCCGCCAACAAACGCACGATATGGGTCTCGGCACGTGGTTTCAGCCAAGCGTGACGGTCCAACGGAAAGGCAAAACGCGCGAAAGCTTGCTTGCGGAAAAGCAGGCAATCATCATCGCGCGCGGCGACGTCCTGCACGTGGATTTCGGCATAACGGCAATGGGATTGAACACCGACACGCAGCACATGGGTTACGTTCTGCGCAATGGCGAGAAAGAGCCGCCGGCAGGGATCAAACAGGCGCTGAAAAATGCCAATCATGTGCAGGATCTTTTGTTCGAAAGATTACGCCCCGGTTTCAGCGGCAACGACATTCTCGCGCGCACCTTGGAAGCTATGCGCGCCGAACAAATCAACGGCACGGTTTACACGCATCCCATCGGTGATCACGGCCACGGCGCGGGCCCACTTATCGGTCTATGGGATCGCCAGCAAGGCGTGCCTGGCCGCGGCGACGTGCTCGTGTTGCCGAATACATGGCACGCGATCGAACTTGCCGCAACGACTGCAGTGCATGAATGGGACGGACAGGAGCTCTGGGTTGGGCAGGAAGAAGAAGCCGCGCTCGATGGTGAAGGAAAACTCTCATGGGTGCTGCCGCGCCAAACGGAATACCATCTCATCAAATGATGCGTGCAATGCTGGCCGGCAGAAAATGGCGTGCGGTTATCATTAACAAAACCGGGATGCCTCGCAAAACGCTGGTTCTACTTCGGTGTATTCCAGTTCGGCCCACGAAGCACGCGAAATACACAAAAGGGCTTTTCGCGGTTTTCGTCTGTTTCGTGGGCAAAAATTCTAATGTGCCTGCGTAGAACGAGACTTGCTTTTTTTTGTTCTGTCGCTGCTTCACCGCGGGTTCTTCTCTGCTTGTTTACCGAGGCGGCCTCTGCGTGCGAGGTGACTTAAAGCCGAGAGCACAAGCGCGCCGCCGGACCTGTCGTGTAGCAAGGTCATTTTGAGTATGATTTTCGCATTCGCTCCGCTCGCGGCTTTTGCTCTTTGAAGTATGCGAAGCGCTTTATGTCACCTCGGTGCACTAGCCCCCTCGGTAAACAAACAAAGAAGACCCGCAACAACGAGCAGCGACAAAACAAAAAAGAAAGCAGGGCGGGGAAGTCATGCCGGATTGTTTGGAAAGCCGCGCGGCGACGACGAGAAGCGCCGAAAAACTTCTTGACAAGCCGTGTTTC
>JABWAN010000681.1 GCA_013361015.1 Candidatus Zhuqueibacterota bacterium
TTTTCATCGTAAAGGTTGGCGAGATTATAGCATACGAGATAGTTGTTTTCATCGAGCTGCAGCGCTTTTTCCAACAGCGCGATCGCGCGCGGCACGTCGTTTTTGTGGAAGTACAGATTGGCGAGATTGACCATGGCATCAACATAGGCCGGCGCCAGCGCCAGCGCGTTTTCATATGCGCTGATCGCTTCGTCATAGGTGTCGGGGTTGCCGTCCGCTTTGAAGCCGACTTCGTACCATTCTTCCGCGGTGCGCGGCGGCTCTTTCGCGGGCTTTTGCATGCTCAGCACGACGCCCTTGGGGCGATGCTCTTCGAATTGCAGGGAAACTTGCGGCGAAGGGTGCCGCAGCGCGAGTACGCGCTTCGCAACCTCGCGCAGCGGCAACTTGTGTCCGAGCAACTCGTCGATTTGCCGAAACGTGAGCAGGTCTTTGAATTCGTAGTAGTGCTGCGCGTTGGTTTTCACTGCGGGCGTGAACAGCCCCCAATGCGCAAAGTAGCGGATGAGATCGGGCCGCAAGCGCGGATAAACGCGCTGAATGCGTTCGAGCGAATAGTACTTTTTCTCCAGCGTGGCCTTGCTCTCCATGCCCACCATCTCGAGAAACTCGGATTCGGAAATGATCCGCACATTGCCGCCCGCAGCATTGATTTCTTCTGCGCGTTTGAGCTTGTTGCTTTTGACGATCTCGGTGAGATAGCCTTCTTCGCCCATAACTAAGTATGTGGTGCTCTTGCTCACTCGGGGAGGGGTTTCGCCGCCGAAGCGCGCTACGATTTCTTGCGCTTCGCGCCGGGAAAGCGCGGCGAGCTTGCCGGTAAAGACGAGGCTATGGTTGGCAAATTTTTTCTGAGGGTCCTGTGCTGCCATTGCCGAAGGACAAGGCTCCTGGGTTTATTCCGTTCCGGTTTTGCGACGCTCTTTGCGAGGCGCCGGCGCTTTCGCCAAGCCGCGTTTCGGAAGCGGCGTGACTGCAGGTGCCGGCAGCTCTGCTTCGGGAAGCGCCGCACGCTCTGCCGCGTGTTGCTTCGCCACTTTCGCTTTGATCAAGCCCACCAATTTGTCTTGCAGGCTGTCGCGAAACTTTTTGTGATAGAACTTCTTTGTGTGGCGCGCGATCAAGTCCGTTGCTCTTTCAATCTCCCGCTTATTTCTTCTCTCGTAGCCGTTGAGCCCTTCCAGCACATCGGTGCTGCGCACTTCGCTGTCATAGCGCAATGTGGAAACCACGATGGTCTCGTCTTTCACCCACAGCGCGACCACGTATTCCTTGCGGCGCATTACCATTTTCGCGATGCCGTACTTGCCGGAGTTGCGAATGGATTCGCGCAAGGTCTGATAGGATTCGGCGGCAATCGGGCCTTCGGGCGCCATGTAATATGGCGTGTCGAAGATAAGCGGATTCAAAGCGTCGCGCTCAACAAACATGCTCACTTCCATCGCCCGCGCAGATTTGGGCGACAAGGCTTCGATTTCATCTTCACTAATGGTGACGAATTTACCCTTTTCATATTCGAAGCCCTTGACGATCTCGCTCTCTAAAATCGGTCCGTGCACCGGGCAGCGCTTCTCGTGCTTGATACGTTCGCCGCAATTGTGGTGCAGTTGATGGAGTCCGAACTCCTCGGATTGTGTCGCTGAGTAAATTTTGACGGGGAAATCGAATGAACTAAATTGCAGACGACCGGTCCAGACGGCGCGCATACAGGGTTCTCCTTGGTGACGTGGCGGTGTACAAATCCAACCTGCAAAAGGTACCGGCAACGAACATGATTTCCGAAAAAGGCGATGCAAAATTCTTTTTGCAATGATGAGGCTGTGATCGTTTTTTTGCGCGGGAAAGAGAATGCACGGCCGCTTGCTGCACGCGCGTCAAAAGCATTTGGGCCGTGTAAAATCAGGTGAAAAAGCAGAATTATCATACAAAAACACGCCACGGATGTCAAGCAGAATCTCGGAAGCGTGTGCGCACAGTCACAATTGCAAGCGCGTCCCAGCCGCGCTACAGGCGCTTGAGAATGTCCCAAAACGAAAAAGCCCGAAACAAGAATTCGCTTCGGGCTTCTGCTTTAGCCGGCCATCCGTCTCATCCGTAAATTCCACGCAGCGCCAGAGTTTTGGCCACGCGATCAATGGCGAGCACATACGCGCCGATGCGCATGTTGACCTGGTATTTTTCCGCGGTGTTGAGCACATCGCGCAACGCTTCACTCATAATGCGGTTCAAACGATTGTACACGTCATCTTCCGGCCAGAAATAGCCGCCGCGATCCTGCACCCATTCGAAATAACTCACGGTCACGCCGCCGGCGTTGCATAGAATATCCGGAATCACGACGATGCCACGGTCTTGCAGAATGGGATCGGCTTTCGCAGTGGTCGGGCCGTTCGCACCTTCTGCAATGATTTTGGCCTTGATGCGTCCGGCATTGCGACTCGTAATCTGATCCTCCATCGCGCACGGTGCGAGCACGTCGCATTCCAATTCGAGCAATTGATCATTATGAATCAAATCACCACCATCAAAGCCTTCGAGTGTGCCCTTGTGCGCATTGCGATATTCGATTGCGGCGGGAATATTAATGCCGTCGGCATTGAAATAGCCGCCGGTCACATCGCTAATGCCGATGACTTTGCAGCCGCGGCGCTGAAATTCTTTCGCCGCGATGGAGCCGACATTGCCAAAGCCTTGCACGACCACGCGCGTGTTTTGCGCCCGCATGCCCATTTTTTCCATCATCGTGCTCGCCGTGATGACCACGCCGCGGCCGGTGGCTTCGACGCGGCCTTGTGAGCCGCCGAGATAGATGGGTTTCCCGGTCACGACCGCCGTCGTCGTATGGCGCACATGCATCGAATAGGTATCCATGATCCAGCCCATCACCTGCTCGTTGGTGTTTACATCTGGCGCGGGCACGTCGCGCTCCGGTCCGAAAATCTCCAGCAAGTTTGCAGTATAACGCCGCGTAATCTTTTCCAATTCAACTTTAGTAAGGTTGGGAGGATCACATCTCACACCGCCTTTCGCACCGCCGAATGGAATATTGACCACTGCGCACTTCCAGGTCATCCACGCGGCTAAAGCCTTCACCTCGGAAAGGTTCACATCCATCGAATAGCGAATGCCGCCTTTCGAAGGCCCGCGCACGTCGTTGTGAATGACGCGATAACCTTCGAATACTTCAATACGACCGTCATCCATCTGAATCGGAATGGCGACGATCACCTGTTTCTGCGGCGTTTTGAGATATTGATAAACGCCGGGATCCAAATTCAACAGGTTCGCGGCTACATCAAAACGCGCCATCATCGATTCAAAGGGATCCTCGTCCGTGACTTTAATCGGGGCTTGCTCGACGTACTTATAGTTACCTGCATTTGCCCGGATACTAGCAAGGCAAAGCTTCAACACGTCGAAAGTCTGTTCAAAGTATCCATCTGTGAGGGGAATACAGCTTAACACTCCCACAGATATTGATGGTAAGGCGAGCTTCGTGGTTACGTTCTTTAAGGGATTTTTCCCTAAGCGCATCTATAAACTCCATAGGTAGATAGTTCCATATTGTTAGTGATCATCAGGAAACAATTTAACAGTTTGTATAAAGACATTTAGCGATATCTTGTGCGTAAAGTTTTTGTTTTTCGATGTAGCCAGCGATTTTGTGGTCTATTTTTCTTCTGATTTCTTGAGTATCTGAAAGCGTCTTATATACCAGATTAAGTAAGATATCAGTGTCCAATTTATCAGTTCTTATATTATATTGTTCTAATTCCATAGAAAGCATAAAATCCCTACATTTAGGCTGATACTCAATTGAAACGACAGGAATTGAACGACACATTGCTAAAATCGCTGCATGTAACTTAATTGAGATAAGTAAATCACATTGACTCACAACTTTTAAGAAGGAATCTACATCTTGATCGGCTAACTCTATCCTCACCATAGATGAATCCAATTCTCGTACGAACTCTCTGGCTATATTATGATCATGATCCCAAACAGACACGACGATGAT
>JABWAN010000682.1 GCA_013361015.1 Candidatus Zhuqueibacterota bacterium
CTTGAGGAGGCTTTGAGAAAGATGAATGCAACCACACCCGCACAACCTGAAGCAGCAGTTGCAGAAGTAACGGCAGTAACGGAAGCAGCGCCAACTGCGCCCGCCACGCCGTTGATTTCAATCGACACCTTCAAACAAATTGATTTGCGCGTTGCAGAAGTTTTGGCAGCAGAGAAAGTTCCGAAAGCGGATAAGCTGCTCAAACTGAAAATTCGCGTGGGCAATGAAGAGCGCCAACTCGTGGCCGGCATCGCGCAGCATTATGCGCCCGAGCAAATCATCGGCAAAAAAGTCGTGATCGTCGCGAACCTCGAGCCGGCAAAAATTCGCGGCATCGAATCGCAAGGAATGATCCTCGCGGCGTCGACCGAGGACGGCACGCTCTCGGTGGTGTCGCCGGAAAGGGAGATGGCGAGCGGGGCGAAGGTGAAGTAAGAAATGGAGTGATGGAGTTTTGGAGTATTGGGTTTTAAAAGTGAGGGGTTTTATGGAAGCAATCGCTGTGCAAAACTTGCCGAGCAAAGAAGGACGCGCCCGCATCGGCATTATGGCGCGCGCGATTTATAAGCCGCTGCGGGAAAAGTTGGAGAAGGAACGTTGGGGCGAGTATATTGCCATCAACGTCGATACGGGCGATTACGTTGTTGCAGCTAATCAGGAAGAAGCGACGAGGCTCATGCACGTGAAATATCCTGGCGCGTTGCCGTTCGTCATTCGCATAGGCTATCGCGCGGTTTATCATTTTGGTGGAACCGGCTTGAACGACGGGAAGCGGCCATGATTCAAGGCACAATTGAAAATGGCTTACATTCTCGCCTCCGTTTAAAACTTGAGTCACCCACTGGCCCACTTGATTTCAAAGCGCTCATTGACAGCGGTTTTGATGGGCAAGTCGCTTTGCCTTATTTCGCCGCCGATAAATTACGTTTGGAGTTGGCTCGCTTTGTTGAAGTGACTTATGCTAATGGTCAGAGCGTTGCAGAGGTCGTTCGTCATGGCGTGTTGCATTGGCA
This sequence comes from Candidatus Zhuqueibacterota bacterium, assembly GCA_013361015.1. Classification (GTDB taxonomy): domain Bacteria; phylum Zhuqueibacterota; class Zhuqueibacteria; order Zhuqueibacterales; family Zhuqueibacteraceae; genus JABWAN01. The sequence goes on from JABWAN010000682.1 coordinate 1,014, forward strand.
TGATAAGCTTCGCGCGGGTGAGGTTATTCTTTCTGATGATGGCGAACCGGCGATTGGCACAGACCTAATGCAAGGTTGTGTGGTGACAATGGATTTTATCCAAAATGTTCTGCAAATCGACAAGTCCGCCGCATAATTCATATGCCATGATCGCTCAACTCATCGACACCCACGCCCATTTGCAACTCAACCACTTCGATGCGGATCGCGATGAAGCAATTCAACGCGCGTACGAAGCGGGCCTCGCGGCGATTATATGCATTTCGACCGACGTGGCTTCGAGCCGCGCGGCGATTGCGCTCGCGGAAAAACATCAACACGTTTATGCTGCGGTCGGAATTCATCCCAATGATTGCGCCGCGACGAGCGACGATGAGGTCAAGCAGATTGCAGAACTCGCGCAGCATCCGAAGGTCGTGGCGATTGGCGAGACGGGCATGGATGATTATTGGAAGGCCGTGCCTCTCTCCAAACAAGCGGAATTGTTCGCACGGCAACTTGAACTCGCGGCGCAACGCAACAAGCCGGTGATCATTCACAATCGTGAAGCGGGTGCGGCGATTATGGATACGTTGCGCGCACACGGTGTCACGAAGCTCTCGGGCGTGTTTCATTGCTTCACGGAAGATTGGAATTACGCCGAGCAAGTTTTAAATCTTGGCTGCCATGTTTCGTTCACGGGCAATCTCACTTACAAAAAATCCGCGCTGCCTGAGGTGGCGAAGCAGATTCCGTTGGAGCGCATTATGCTCGAAACTGACAGTCCATATATGACGCCCGTGCCGCATCGTGGCAAACGCAACGAGCCGGCGTACACGGTGCACATTGCCGAGAAACTTGCGGAGGTTAAGGGCCTCTTGTTCGCGGAGGTTTGCGCGCGCACGACGGAGAATGCTGTGGCATTGTTTGGATTAGACATTTGATGCCTTGACCAAAATGTTATGAACCCAAAGCTTATTGACACCCACGCGCATTTGCAGTTCCACGATTTCGATACCGATCGTGACGTAGTGCTGCGTCGCGCACACGAAGCAGGAGTGGCGGCGATTATTTGCGTTTCCACCGATGTGCGAACGAGCCACGCTGCAATTGCGCTTGCCGAACAATACCCCTATGTTTATGCTGCGGTCGGCATTCATCCGATGAGTCAATCCATTGACGATACGACGAGCGCAGAAGCAATCAAGCAGATTGCAGAGCTCGCACAGCATCCGAAAGTCGTCGCGATCGGTGAAATCGGAATGGATTATTATTGGATGAGTCACGCAATGCCCGAACAGCCTGAAGTATTCGTGCGCCAACTTGAATTGGCCGAGCGCCTCCATAAGCCGGTTATCATTCGCAATCGTACAGGATGGAGTGAATTGATAAGTGCAATGCTAGCGCATGGCGTCGCTAACCTTTTGGGTGTGTTTCAGTGCTTCCCGGAAGATTTGGGATTCCCAGGAGATGGGGCATTCCCAGGCTATTTAGAAAATATAGAACCGGTTTTGAATTTCGGACTGCATCTTTCATTTAGTGGCAATCTCACTTTTAGCGGCGATCGCGCTTGTAAAAAATCTGCATTGCAGGAGGTTGCGAAACAGATTCCATTGGACCGCATCATACTCGGAACCGACAGCCCATACATAACCCCCGTTCCTCATCGCGGCATACGCAATGAGCCGGCGTACACGGTGTATATTGCGAACAAGCTTGCGGAGATCAAAGGCCTGTCGCTTGCGGAGACTTGCCAACGCACGACGCAGAATGCTGCGGCTTTGTTTGGTTTGTCACAATAGTTCAGAGGCGTTGCTCATGTTAGAAAACACCCCCCTGCCCCCCCTCAAGGGGGGAATCACAGAACGCTCCGGCCCGAAAATGGCGGCCTTTAATACTGAGAGATTGTCGTGAACTGGCCGAGCGACTTCCAGCCGCGCAAATCTTTGGGGCAGAATTTTCTTCTCGATGAAAACGTGTTGCGCAAAATCGCGCGCGCGATTGATCCGAAGCCGGAAGAGCATTTCATAGAAATCGGGCCGGGCATGGGCGCGCTTACCAAGCATTTGCTCGAAGCCGGCAGCCATTGCACGGCGATTGAAATCGATCAACGCCTCATTCCTCTTCTGCAAGAGCGCTTTGCTTCATATCCAAATTTCAAACTACTCAATCGCGATTTTCGCGAAGTCGATTTGCGGCAGTTCGCGCGCGCGCGCAAGCTGCGACTCGCCGGTAATATTCCCTACCACATCACCAGCCATCTCGTGTTCACGGCGTTTGCGCAGAGAACGTTGCTGCGCGACATGACTCTCACGGTGCAGCGCGAAGTGGCGGAACGCATCGTCGCGCCGCCCGGTGGGAAAGATTACGGCATTCTCTCAATTATCAGCCAGACCTTCGCGAGTGCGGAATTGCTTTTCACGATTTCACCGCACGTGTTTCGGCCCAAGCCGGAAGTGGAATCCGCGGTGGTGCGCTGGCAATTCCAGCCGCCGCCCGTACCGATTATTGACGAAGACTTTTATGTTCAGATGGTGAAAACTGTCTTTGGCCAGCGCCGCAAAACGCTGCGAAGAAGTTTGAGCAAGCTTATGAAGGCAGATGCGCAACTCGATTTCATCGATTTGCAGAGAAGGCCGGAGACGTTGGCGATTGCAGAGTTGATTCAACTGGCGAATGCCTGCGCGGGCATAAGAGGAAAATAAATCCGTGTGCAGTGCCATTCGCAAAAGCTTTTTACGGTTTGTGCCGAGCACTAGAAAAGATTCTTCCAGAATGACATGCAGAAGGTTGTTTGTGCAATCCTGACACTGTTTGAATTTCATCGTTCCGGCAATCCATTACTCCACCACTCCAATTTTCCCACATGTCGATCGTCAAAGCCGAGGGCCTCATCGTCCGCACCATGAAAATGGGCGAAACCAGCAAGCTGGTGACGCTGTTCACGCGGGAGTTGGGATTTCTGAAAGTGATCGCCAAAGGTTCGCGCGCCAGCAAGAGCCGTTTCGGTGCGG
>JABWAN010000683.1 GCA_013361015.1 Candidatus Zhuqueibacterota bacterium
CCCTCGGTAAACAAGCGGAGACGACTCTCAAGAACGAGCAGCGACAAACCCAAAAAGAGCGGCGCGAGATTGCCTCGAAAGACGGCTAACGACGGCATGTCGCTGAGGCATTACGCCGTCTGCAATATCCGGCTTGACAATCACGCCGCGCCGGTTATTTTGTGAACCGTCAAAAATCAACCATACGGCAACTTGACTTGAGGAGAAGAACTATGTCGCGTACGCGGCTCGCAGGCTTTGCCAGGTGTATCACACTTGCGGTGTTGTTCGCGAATTCTGCAACTGCATTTTCACAGGAACATTACTCCTCGGCGGCGAGGCAAGCAATCTTGCCACCGGAGTTAAAATGGAATGGCAAAAGTGCAGGACTCATTGCAGCCCCAAACGATCCGTGGATTACGCCGGTGGAGCGCAGTGACTTTCAGCACACGCCAACTTATGAAGAAACCACGGCGTGGCTGACAAAACTCGTTGCGGCGGCGCCGGAGTTGAAAATGCTCTCACTCGGTAAAAGTCCGGAAGGTCGAGAGCTTTGGATGGTAGTGGCATCGCAAGAACGCGCGTTTACGCCGGCCGCCTTGCGCGCGACCGGCAAGCCGATTCTGTTCGCGCAGGCCGGCATTCACGCCGGTGAAATCGACGGCAAAGACGCGGGCATGATGTTGTTGCGCGATATGACGGTGCGAAACAAGAAACGCGATTTGCTGGCGCAAGCGAATTTACTTTTCGTTCCGATTTTCAATGTCGATGGGCACGAGCGCTCCTCTCCCTACAATCGCATCAATCAACGCGGGCCCCGCGAAACGGGATGGCGCACGACGGCGCGCAATCTCAACCTCAATCGCGATTACGCCAAAGCCGACGCGCCGGAAATGCGCGCACTGCTGCGCGCACTGAATGAATGGGATCCGGATTTTTACATGGACATTCACGTTACTGACGGTGCGGATTATCAGTATGACATCACTTACGGCTACACTGGCAAGCACGGCTATTCACCCGCGATTGCAGCCTGGCTTGACGAAGCATACACGCCTGCGGTCAATCGCGACCTGCAAGCCTTCGGGCACATTCCCGGGCCTTTGGTGAATCTTATTGATGATCGGGAACCACAGCGCGGCATGGTGAATTGGACTGCACCGCCGCGCTTTTCGCACGGCTATGGCGATGCACGCCATTTGCCCACGGTACTCATCGAGAATCACTCGCTCAAACCGTTCAAACAGCGCGTGCTCGGCACCTACGTGTTGTTGGAAAGCACCATGCGGGTGCTCGCAAAAGAAGGGAAAAAGCTGCGCGCCGCCATTCACGCTGATCGCAGTCGCCGCGTGGAGGAGGTTCCTCTCGCGTGGCGCGTGCCGCAGCAGCAACAACCGGGCATGTTCGAGTTTTGGGGAGTGGAACCGAAAGTCGTGTCTTCGCCCATCACCAACAGCGAATATGTGCAATGGACCGGTAAAACTTTCACGCAAAAGATTCCCTATTTGCACATGAGCGAGCCGGCGCTAAGCGCGCGGCGCCCCATCGCCTATTTGATACCTCCGGTGTGGGAAGAAGTGCTCGCGCGCCTCGGCGAGCATGGCGTACAAATGGAACGCCTCGCAGCGCCGTTCGAACGTGAGGTCGAGCTGTATCGCTTGCGGGAGGCGAAGCTCGGCGCGCAACCGTTCGAAGGGCGCGTCAATGTCACGGCGAAACCGCAAATTGAAAAACATAAACAGACCTTTCCGTCCGGCACCGTGCGTGTGAAGACGGACCAGCCACTCGGTACGCTGGCAATGCTGCTGCTCGAGCCCGAGTCGGGTGACTCGTTTTTCCAATGGGGATTTTTTCTGGAAGTGCTATCGCCCACGGAGTATGTGGAAAGCTACGTCATGCAGCCGATGGCGGAACGCATGCTCGCGGAAGACGCCGCGCTCAAGACTGAATTCGAGCAAGCGCTCAAAGCGGACTCCACGTTTGCGAACAGCCCACGGGAAAAATTGCAATGGCTCTATCGGCGCACGCCGTTCTTTGATGCGCAGTGGCAATTGTATCCGGTTGCGAGGGAGTGGTAGTTAAGCCCTGCGAGGTTTTGCCGCAACGAATGCGAGTATCGCAGCGAGCAAGCCCCACAGAATATAACCCAATCCTGTTTCCGCGAGCCATTGCGGTTCCCAGGCGGCAAGATATTCTCGTGCTTCCAAAAAATAGAACAACAAAGTTCCGGCAAAGCCGGTGATGATCGCAGCGTGCACTTGACGCGAAGTAGCAGAAGGCAGAAAAATCGCCATCATTGGAATGAAAATCGTTGTGGTTAAAATTCCGGAGGAGAGATAAAAAATATCCCACAGGGATTCAATTACGAGCGCATACAAAAACGCCACGGCGATGGCCGCCACTGAAATAAGGCGCGGCAGCAGGCTTCGGGTTTTCAGTGAAAGCCGGCGTTCCGAAATCGGTTCGATGATATCGTAGGAGAGTGAGAGCGCGAGTACATTGCCGGTAGTGTCGATCGTAGACATGGCCGCGGCCGCCAATCCCACGGTGAGCATCACGTTCAGCCACACGGGCGCGTAATCTTTCATGAGTACGGCGAAAATTTTGGTGCCGTCCGCCAGCTCCGCGGGAATGATTGCACCTTGCGGCGGATAAAGATAGAGCGCGGCCAAGCCAATAATCATCGGCCCGATGGTCACAAACAGAAGAGAGTTCATGGCAGCAACGAGCACGGCTTTGCGCGCTTCCGCCGCTGAACGCGAAGCTTGTATACGAATCCAAACGTCCGTGGTCACGAGCCAGCCCGGCAGATATGCAATAAAAGTCATCGCCATCAAGGCCGGCCCGGTTGAAAGCCATGAAACCGCCGGCGCTTGCGCTTTTGGCGGAACTGGGAGTTGGCGCAGCCACGTGAAGAGATCGTGGTGCTGCAAAATTTCAGCGCTGCCGAAATATGCGATCGCGGTGATGAAAAAAGCGACCAGCACGAATTGCACTTGATCCGTGGAGACGTCTGCAGCCAATCCTCCCAGCGCAGAATAGGCGGCCACGACGAAAGCCATGAGAAAAAGGATAAGATAGAAATTCGTATTGAAGAGTGGCGTGAGAATTTGTGCGGCGGCATATAGCTCCGCGCCGCACCAAACCATGTACACAAAGGCCAGCGGCACGGCCAGCATTTGCCGCGCACGCACGCCGAAACGTTTGCCCACCATTTCCGGCTGAGAAAACGCCGACAACTTTCGCAGGCGCGGCGCTAATATGTAGAAGCCGAACATGGCAAGCAGCCAAGGAATGCCCAGCAGCCACAAGCCGCCCACGCCATACCAATAGAAAAGCTGCACGCCATAAACGCACGACCAACTGATGGACATCATGCTCGCCGAGATTGAAAGTCCGGAGGCCCAACCCGGGAGCTTCTGGCTAGCAGTCCAAAAGTCCTGTGACGAATTCGCGTTCGTTTGCGTCCTTTGTCTGCGATACGAGAGAAAGCCGACCAAGAGTACAATCACAGAATAGAGCGCGAACCCAAGCCAGTAATAGAGTGCCTCGGGCATAGGTGCCTTTCATTGCGTTTTAATGTATCGTTTGCCTTGAAGGTAAGCAGCGCTTGTGCATGCAAGTAGCAGGATGCGATGCAAAAAGTCAAGAGCATTATCTGTGATCGCGCAAGGTCGCAGTAGTCGCCCGGCTTTTACAATGATACTTGTCGTGTTTTTTTGTTCTGTCGCTGCTCGTTCTTGCGGGTCATCTGCGCTTATTTACCGAGGGGGCTAGTGCACCGAGGTGACTTAAAGCGCTGCGCAGATTTCAAAAAGCAGAAGCCTGCGCTATGACAGGTTACGATCGCGTGCTCATGCTCACGACTCCAAGCCACCTCGCTCGTAAAGGCCACTGAGGTAAACAAGCAGAGAAGAACCCTCGGTGAAGCAGCGACAGAACATAAAACACAACCCTGCGTACTGCGACAATTATGTCGTGGTACAATAGCGAGCATAAAGATTGCTCACTTCGCTGCGTTTCA
>JABWAN010000684.1 GCA_013361015.1 Candidatus Zhuqueibacterota bacterium
ACACGATTGAAGGCGCGCCCGGCTTGAAGGACGAGCATTTGCCTGTGTTCGATTGCGCGTTCCAACCCGCGAAAGGCAAGCGTTCGATTCACTACATGGGCCACGTGAAAATGATGGCCGCGGTGCAGCCATTTCTTTCGGGCGCCATTTCGAAAACCGTGAACATGCCCAACGATGTGACGCCGGACGATATTGCGGACACGTATCTCGAAGCGTGGAAAATGGGACTGAAGGCCATTGCGATTTACCGCGATGGGTGCAAACGCGTGCAGCCGCTCAACACAAAGAGGGATGTCGTGGAAGAAAAGAAGGCGAGCGCGCCCGTGATTGAAATGCCCAAACCCGTGCGCCGCCGCTTGCCCGATGAAAGAAAGTCGATTACGCACAAGTTCAGCATTGCGGGACACGAAGGTTATTTGACGGTGGGTATGTATGAAGACGGAACGCCCGGCGAAATCTTTGTGGTGATGGCGAAAGAAGGCTCAGTGGTTTCGGGTTTGATGGATTCATTCGCCACGATGGTTTCGCTCGCGTTGCAATACGGCGTGCCGATGCACGTGCTCGTGCGCAAGTTCCAACACGCGCGGTTCGAGCCTTCGGGCTTCACCACCAATCCGCAAATTCCGATTGCGAAGTCGATCACGGACTACATCTTCCGCTGGCTCGCGTTGAAATTTTTGCCGAAGGAAGAATTGGGCGCAAGCAACGGCCACAATGAAACTGAAACCGAGTTCGGAGACGCAGTGAAACCGCATGCAAACGGCGCTTCGCAGCCCAAGCCCGCAAACAATTCCGCGAGCGTCACAAAATCTGCGCAAGCAGAGTCGCTGGAGAACCGCATCTTCCAAAGCCAATCCGACGCGCCGCCGTGTCACGAATGCGGCAGTGTCATGGTGCGCAGCGGGAGCTGCTACAAATGTTTTAATTGCGGCGCCACGAGCGGGTGTTCGTGAGAAGTAAAGTTCATGATCAAATTGTCAATTCACAAAGGATTCTACAAAAATAAAAGGAGCTTGCTTATGGCAACGAATCCCCCGAGCGGCGATGGACATCGCAAAGGTGCAGTGAAAGATCGTTCGCAGGTTCATAACCCGAGAACGGATCAGTGGGTAAAACGCGATTCAGATTCAGGTCAATTCATTGACCACAAGTCTGACAAGAAACCGTTCAAGGGCGTCCGCAAGGAGCGGTAGCTCGAGTGAGGTTGGGCAACAGTTTCTGCTGTTGCCCAACATGTATAGTTTTTTAGTAAATCTTTGAACGACTTAAACCGGCAACATCCTATGGTTAGACGATTCAGTACTGCGCTAGGGAGCACAACGAAAGCTTTCAAAAAAGCTGGGGTATTCGATGGCTTTATCGAAGTTGATACAAAACTCTACATTGATCCACATCTTCTTTCGATCTCCGAAGCACCTGAGATCAAAGACGCATCCGAGCAATTCAGACGGTATTTCATGAACATCATCAATATGCTGAAGCATGCGACTTCCCCCCAGAGCGCTTTTTGGAGGCAAGCGCGTCGTAAATTAGAATTCCACGAAATTTCGCAATTGAGCCTGGGTTATTCCAAAGATGACACGAGAGGCAACGCAATTGGGAAAAAGTTGGCTGCGGCAATTACAAAAACAGCGCGAGAAATTGTCCAGGCAGGGATTGACGCACCCGAAGTATTCGAACTTATTGGTGTACTTGAGGAAGGTATCGGTGCTGATCGTATTAGCGATATGACAGCGGCAATCATAGCAGAGTATCTTCTTCGATATTCACAAAGAATTGCCTCCGAACTCGGATTATCGACAAAAAAACGTGACTTCCAAGAAAAAACTTATCGCATTCCTTTTGACAAGCAGAAAGCCCGTTTTGTCATTCTTGTGCCTTCAGACATACTTCGAAAATTACCTATCGCACATGATTGGGGCGACATTGATGTAGTGTGTATGCATAATGAAACTTTGCGGCGCAAAGTTAATCAAATCATCGGCCGCACATGGCGAGATGCAACGAGGAAGATCACAAAACGAGATTTGCGTAGCGCGTTACTCAGTCAGCCTGAAGCACTCCGTGACCTCATAGAACAATACAAAGCAAAAACAGGCAGCGCTTATGACTTCCAACTTGATCCTGATGGCGAAATATTGTGGCATGAAACTGCCCAGCAGTATGTCAGTAAATATCCATTAGACTTGTCGCAGTTTCAGAAGGTATCCGCCGACAACGTCTTTGCTATAGTTCAATCAATATGTGATCGATTTAAGCAACTGGTGGAGAGAAATGGGCTTCATCAATTATTCTACAACGACAAGGGGCGCTTAAAACATGAGCGTGCTGTGCAGCTTCTTTTCTTCGGCATCGCAGATGCCTATTGCGAAGCGAACAATTTAGACTTGAGTCGCGAGCCAAATGCTGGAAGCGGTCCGGTTGATTTCAAGATAAGCCGAGGTTATCGAGCACGAGTAAATGTGGAGATCAAGTATTCTTCCAACTCTAATTTAGAAAACGGCTATTCAACCCAATTGTTAACCTACAATCAAGCAGAGAAGACGCAGCATAGTATTCTACTTATTATACAGACTGGCAATCACGAAAGAAAATTAAATAAACTCCAACAACTAAAACACGAAGCAATCTCAGGAAATAAGCGAGCACCAGAGATTGTCACTGTGGATGGAAGAAGAAGTAAATCTGCAAGCCGATTGAAAGCAGTAGCCACAGAGTAATGGCAAAGAGATAAAATGCAAGAGGGTATCTTGTACTCAACAAGATGCCCTTTTCAATTTTGCGCGACCAAGCTCCGAAGCTCATCACACCGCGCTCGCATACGTGCGCACTTCGCGTTCAAGCCGTTTCGCCAATCTATCTTCTTCCACGTCGAGATCGTAGTCCATTTGCAGCCCCAGCCAAAATTGCGGCGACATTCTAAAGTAGCGGCCCAAGCGCAATGCCGTATCCGCTTTCACGCCGCGCTTTCATACTTTCGCATTTCTCGTTCGAGTCGCTTCGCCAATCGATCCTCTTTCACGCCGAGATCGGACGTTTGCAGCCCGAGCCAAAATTGCGGCGACATTCCAAAGTAGCGAGCCAAGCGCAATGCCGTATCCGCTTTCACTGCGCGCTAGCCCAACACGATTCCGTTTTTAACTGAAATGCCTCGGCAAATCTCTCGCGCCGTGCAGGATGCGCAAAACCCGAATCGTGCTTTTCGTCTCTTGATAAAAAATAATGTGGCTTCCGGCGGGATAACTGAATGGAGCCCCTTTGAGTTCAGGGCGTTATCTGCCCGAAACAATGCCGGTCGCAAGGTCGCGGCACTTCCCCATAATTTGATCGAAGTATTTCTCAGCCTGATTTTCGCCCCATTTCTGCTCAGTATAATCGACGATCTCTCGCAAATCAATGCGCGCTTTGAGCGTCAAGGAGAGTTTTCTCGCCGCCTTCATCGCATCTTCTTTGCCTCGCTCAAAAGATCATCGAATTTGATTTCCTCGGCGTCAATCAACTCCCCTCGCTTTGCCTGCTCCAAACCAATACCGACTTCAAAGTTCAAACGCTCGAGTTTCAGACGATAATAATTTTCCAGCGCCTCGTTGATGTATTCCTGCGCGCTGCGATAACCTCCTGCACGCACGGCTTCATGCACGGCGCTTTGAATTTCCGGAGCGATACTGAGTTCCATACTATTTCCTTTCTTGCCTTGTGTTTGATTTCTTGGCGAAGATAAACTATCGCAAGCTTTTTGGCAATAGCTTTTCCGATTCAAAGCAGAGCTTCATAAAGAAAAGGGCATCTCGTATTCCATAAGATGCCCTTTTCAATTTTGCGCAAACAAGTTTCGAGGTATCTCAAGCCGCGCTCGCATAGGTGCGCACTTCGCGTTCGAGCCGCTTCGCCAATCTATCTGTGTATTCCGGTGAAAACTGCCAGGGATTCCGGCTGAAAGTTTACCACTAGCCCTTGTTGCTTTGCTGGCGTTCGTTTTCGTCTTGGGGTGGCAGTTT
>JABWAN010000685.1 GCA_013361015.1 Candidatus Zhuqueibacterota bacterium
CTTTTTTTAGTATTCGTTATCCACTTTTTAGGCACAAAGACTCATGAGCCTCGTCCTTCGAGGGCGCCAGGCTCCCACTCTCGGAATTTTCTCCATCCCCTCCCGCAGGACGCGAACCGTTTTACCATTATTACACAGTTTTTTGTTTTGAGTAAGTGCGTTCTTACGAAGCCTCGAGTTCGTTATCGTAACAACGCCCTTTCCTACGTGCATTCTATTTGTCAGAAATAAAAAAGGCCATCGCCCGACCGCCAAGTCTCATGCGATAGCCTTCTTCGGCGAAAACTTTTGCTGCGAGAGTTACTTTGCTCGTTGCCGGGCCTTTTTGTGTTTTGAAGGCACGGCCAGCGCGTTTTCGCTTTCTGTCAGTGAGACGATAGTATTTTTGGAAAGGTTGCATTCCCACGAAAAATCTTTTCGGGAAAATTGCCATGATGAACAAAAAGAGGTTCCGGTTCGCGCTCTGCATGTTTGCCCTCCTGCCGCAATTCTTGCCGGCACAGACTAACTTTCAAAACTTCGTTTCGCAAAGTTTCTTGGACCGCGCGTTGGATCGTCAAATTCGTCTCGACTTTCGCCGCGCTGGCGCCGAGGCACTCGGTATGGGAGGCACCGGCGTTGCACGCTCCAGTACCGCCACGGTCGCATTGTGGAATCCCGCGGGGCTGGCTTTTATCACGCAACGCGAGCTGGCGTTCAACGGCGGCTTTAATCTGAATACGCAAGAAGTCAGCGTGCAGCGTTTCGCCGGAGCGAAAGCGCTCAGCGAAATCGACCCGAAGCTGTTGCCCAACTTTGCGGGGCTTGGTTACCCACTTCGCCTCGGCGAAAGAAATTTAACGCTCGGCTTTGCATATCATCGTCTCTTGTCTTTTGCGCAAAAGAATACCCAAACTTTCTACATCTATCCCACCGGGACGATCGATCACATCGAAACGCCCGAGGGCAGCCTGTATGCGTTGGTGCCCTCGGTCGCGTTCGCCTTGACTTCCAAGCTGGCGCTCGGCCTTAGCTTTCATCTGCTGCAAGGCAATTCCGACTATACCTTTGAAGTTAAGTCGCCATATGTGGATGAATTCGTGTTTTATAGTTTTAAAGATAAAGAGTCGTATGAAGGCAGTTATGCAACCGCAGGTTTGCAATTCAAGCCGAACGGTTGGCTGGCGCTGGGCGCGACCGTAACGCCGGGCTGGAAATACACGGTGGAGGAAAAACGCGAATCACTTTTTGTGGTCAGCAGCATCGTCGGCACGAATCTCGAGGGCGAAACGCACATCACCTCGCCGGATTCTCTGCAAAAATTTCAGCTCGATTTGCCGCTTGTTTATGAGCTGGGCATTGCGGCCAAACCCTCTGCCCGTCTAACTCTCGCCTTTGATTTTGCGGTGCGGCCGTGGTCCAAAACTGAAATCAGCAGCAACGCGACGGACGCGCAGGTGAACTTGCTCGATGCCAATTCGTTGCGTTTTGGTTTAGAATATCTTGCGCGCACGAAGTGGGCCGAGGTGCCTTTGCGTTTCGGTTATTATACCAATCCTACGCCTTATAAGGACCGCTATTTTCAAAAGCAGTTTTTCGGCAAGCAAGTAGAGGGCGGCGTCTTCACCTATGGCTTCGGCGTGGTGCAAAAGAACTGGATGCTCAACTTTGCTTTCGAGCGCGGCACGCACGAATACGAATGGTGGCTGAGCGATGGTGATTACTATAACGATCACCTCTCTTCCACGAAAGATCAATTCAACGAGATTTCGTTTGCGGTGAGCTATAGATTCTAAAATTCGGCAATCGCCCATCAGAACTCGTCCTTCCGGAGGAATCCTTTTCAGCACTTGGCAAAGACGTCTGTGCTCGAAAAGATTCCTTCGGAAGGACACGATGAGGGTGAGGTGACGTATTTAACGGCCTAAGCGTGGAGGTGGCTTCATGAAATCATTGCAACGGATTTTGACGGTGCGAGCGTTGTGCGCGATCCTGTTCGTGCTGTACGGCGCGCTGTTCGCAGGCACCACGGGCAAGATCGCCGGACGCGTAATCGAAAAAGACTCGCGCGAAGGCTTGATGGGCGCGAACGTGATGATCAACGGCACTTCGATGGGCGCGGCCACGGATGCGAACGGGTATTTCTTCATTCTACAAGTGCCGCCCGGAACCTATTCCGTAAAAGCGACAATGATCGGCTACGAGGCCGTCACCTTCACCAATGTCAAAGTCGCAGTGGATTTGACCACAAAATTGGATTTCAAGTTGGCCTCCACGGTTCTGCAATTCAACGAGGGCGTCATCGTGGTGGCGGAGCGGCCGATCATTGAGAAGGATGTGACCTTCAGTTCGCACCGCTTGGGTGAAGAAGGCATCAAGAATATGCCGACCGTGCTCGACGTGCGCGACGTGGTGGCGCGCCAACCGGGCGTGGTCGGCGAAGGCCTGCACATCAACGTGCGCGGCGGCCGCACCGGCGAAATGCTTTATGTCGTCGACGGCGTGTCTTCGCGCGATCCAAGCTACAATCAAGCCATGCGTACGACGGAGGAGCAGGTTAATCAATTCACTTCGAATCCGGTCGATGAATTGACTTCGCGCTCCGCGGGGCTTTCGGTGCCCGCCAACGCGATTGCGGAAGTGGAGGTCATTACGGGCGGCTTCAACGCCGAGTATGGCAATGCCATGTCCGGCATCGTGAATATCGTAACCAAAGAAGGCAGCGCGAAGCATACCGGACGTGTACTGTACATAACGGATGATGCCGGCAGCGGCAGTTTCAAATCGCCATATGGCAACGGTGAAGGCTTGCGTACTTATTCGCACAATACCGACCGTGCCGAAGTGAGCTTTGGCGGGCCCGAGCCGATCACGACGTATTTGCTGCCCGCGCTGGGTGTGCGTTTGCCGGTGCAAGAGATCAGCTATTTCGTTTCCGGCACGGCAAACTTCACGGATATGACGCCGGTTTTTGATCTGTCCTATTATGCGCCCAACGGAGAAAATCGTTCGCTCGACAAACGCCGCCTTAAGTTTTTAGGGGTCGACGGTTTGGCATTCGGCATTCCCAATCGCATGGACAATCGCTACAACTCGCTTTCCAATTTGACGCTGCGTTTTTCTTCGCAACTCAAGATGGTTTATACTTATCAAACCGAACGCAATTGGTATGACGAATACAACCACGCCTTCTCGAACATTCCGGAAAACTTTTGGCAACGTGAAGAGGACGTGGAAAGCCATGCTTTGAAATTAACGCACACCATCAGTGAAAAGACCTACTACGACTTTTCGCTCAGCCACAGAAACAATCACTATGTGATGACGCCCGGCGGTATGTTGCCCCACGAAGTGCGCCAACTCTATTTGGATTTGGGCGAGCGCACGGCGATCGACGACGATCAAGACGGCTTTTATGAAAGAGGATTCCCGGCGCGCGGCACGTACCACAATCGCCGTATGAAAACCTCCGCCGCCAAGCTCGATCTCACCAGCCAGCTCCATCGCCGGCATCAAATCAAATCCGGCTTGGAAATGAACTATTACGAAATCAAGCAAGGCGAGATCAAATATCCTTATTGGTATAATTCGCGTTGGGACCCGGAAGTGGGAGGCACGCCCGTGGATGACGGCCCCTGGCCGGCGCTCGGTATTTTCCGCGATTTTTATTTTCGCACGCCGATAGCCGGCGCGTTCTATTTGCAAGACAAAATCGAGTATGAAAATCTCATCGTCAACATCGGCCTGCGTTGGGATTTTTGCTCGCCCGGCGAGCAGATCGAAGATCAGGTGGATGAAGGCACCGACGTGTTCGGAAAAAAACTCAAGTTCACGTTCAATCCCCGTTTGGGTATTTCACATCCCATCACCGAACACGACGTGCTCTACTTCCAATTCGGCCGCTTCACCCAGTCCGTCGATTATCAATTCCTCTTTTTGCAGGACACCCAATCTTCAGGCGCGCTGCAGCTCTTTGGCAACCCCAACATCGGCTCGGAAGAAACCACGCAATATGAGT
>JABWAN010000686.1 GCA_013361015.1 Candidatus Zhuqueibacterota bacterium
CGGCAATATAAACCGTGTTGAGGTCGTTCCGCGCCGTTGCGATGAAGAACGGAAAATCCTGCCCGGCTTGTATGCCATTCTTGCGCGCGACCCAATTGCCGGAACCATAATCCAAAACATAAACGCCCTGCATCATGTCCCAATAATCACTGCCTGGCACGCCCGGATAAATGTTCGCCGCGTCCGCGGTGAGTGCAAACAAGCGCGTGGTGTTGCCTTGCTTGGCACCGGAGAAGGAGAGCAGCGCTTGCCCATTCGGAATGCCGCTCACACTTGCAAGCGCAAAGGTGCCGCCGCTATTGGTCGAAACGAGCAAGCCGTCGCTTGTGCCGATAAAAACATTTGCGCCATCAAAGAACGCGCCTGCAACATAGCAACCGTTGCTTGTCGCCGCGGTGTATTTCTGCGCGAAGCTTGCGCCGCCGTTATTTGAAAAATACAAATTCGTATAGTCCGTGAGAGTGAGGCGTTGTGTGCTGTTGCCATCTGCGAATAAAGTCCAAGCCTCACCGTTCGTAGGGTCGCTTGCTAGCGGCTGCCAGGTAGCGCCGCCATTCGTGCTCTTCACGGGTTGCGCTTGATCTTGCGCGTAGTCGATGCAGTATAGAATTTTCGGATCAGAGGTGAATTGCACACGCGCGCCCGAGTTTGCTTGCAGCTCCGTGAAAGGAATCACTTCCCACGTTGCGCCGAACGAGGTGCTATGAAACAACTCGCTCATATCACACGCCATGAACAGCTCATTCGTATTGTGCGGACTGAAGCTCGGCGAGAATAATGCGCCGCCTCCGCCCAGCCCGCGCGAGGACCATTGCGTGGGTTGTGCGTGGACGAGAGCAAATGAGCATAGCGACAAAGCGAGCATCTCTATGAATGCTCTTCCAATATTCTTCGGCATGATAACGCTCCTGTTATTTGTACCGCGTGCGACAGCTTGAAACGAGCCATTTGAAATCTGCTAGATCGCCACAAAATCGTGCTTGCGTATGAAGGTTTTTTTCTTTTCTTGTTGCCCACAAGAAATAGACGAGCGCTTGAGCTCAAAGGGCAGAAAGAGGGCGGAGCGGGGTTTGGGTCTCGCATCTCTCTCGCATCTCTCTCGCATCTCTCTCGCATCTCTCTCGCATCTCTCTCGCATCTTCTGCTTTTTGAATTTGGGTGTTTTAGAAGATCACCTTCTGCTTTCGGGGTTTACCCATGTACGCACTTACGGCTACATTCTATCTCTTCTCTGGCCGGTGTACTTTTCAATAGCCACGCCTTCTTTCCTCCCGCACTCCATCTCCCAAAAAAAGAAAAGCTTTAGCAGCCCCGAAGGAACCGCCAAAGCTTCTCCTAAAACAAAGCACCGTCATTATAAAAAATGACATCGTGGGAAGCAATCGTTTCTTTGGGGCTGAGGAGCACGAGTTCTTCACGCTTTATCAAGAAAGGATTTTTTATGAAACGCTTATGCGCATTCATTGTCGTCCTCATCGCCGTGCTCGGGCTGTTTGGATTTGCTTGGTTACGGCCAGCACCTGAGGATGCCCCCATCCAGTTTAAAGGATTCGTGACGTATCATAACGGGAACCCCGCCCCAGCCGGCACCATCGTTGAAGCCTACCTCGGCGGCGTCCCCAAAGGCCAGACAACGCTTCAATTGAGCAACGGATACTACGAGCTTACTGGCACTGAAGGTGCATTCACGACCGGCACCTATACTCTTCAGGCCGATGATGGAGTGGGCATGCTCGGAGAAAATCAGTGCTATAAAGTTCAGGGCACCACAGAAACCGTGTGCAATATCGAGCTAAGAACGGCCTATTAATTTGGCCTAGCTTGTTTGCCGGCGCTTCGGTGTTTGAAAAAGATGTCATGATCCGCGAGACGAGCTGCAAGATCACGACGTGTGGCTCGTCTCATGACTTAGCGAGACCCTGGATGGCCTTTTAGACATTGGAGGTGATCTCATGCTTTGGCCGTTTTCTTCCTCCCATTTTATGCGCGGGTTGTTGCTCGTGCATTTTCTGATATGTGCTTCTCAAGGAATTGCACAACCACAGCCTGTCATCGTAAACGGCTTTCCGCTGCGTTTGGATACGGATTCCAGGCTCAAAGCTCTTGAAGGACCCGCCCTCGCTGATCTAGATCGCGATGGTAAATTGGAAATCATTGTCGCCAGCGGTAAGAAAGTATATGCATTTCATCATGACGGCAAACCGTCAGCGGGCTGGCCACAGACAACGACCTATTCTACGACAAATTCTCCCGCCGTAGGCGATATTGATAATGACGGCAATTTGGACATTGCCACATTCGACCGCGAAGGTTTTACGCGCAGCAGCTTTCTTTATGCATGGGATCATCGTGGAAATCTTTTGCCAGGTTTTCCTGTAGCACCTGGGTTCGGCGACTATGCCCTCACTCTTTATGATTTGAACGGTGATGGCAAATTAGAAATCATCGGAAGTTTTGGTGACAGGATTTTTGTTTTCCAACATGACGGTTCTGTGGCATCGGGCTGGCCACAGCCGATCCCCGGTTTTTATCCTAGCACTAAGGCATCTATAGGCGATATCAACGCGGACGGCATCCCTGAAATTGTAGTCGCTGCCCAATTAAAAACCTCTATCAACGAGAATTTTACAGGCCGAATCTATGTTTGGAAAACCAACGGAGAGCTTCTCAAAGGATGGCCCGTGGAAACTGCTGTTGGATATACTTATGCTGGTTGGTGCAATCCAGCGTTGGCGGATGTCAATAATGACGGTTTTCTCGAGATCGCGGTTGGAACATATAGCTTCGTTCGTCCCAATCGCGTGGCCTATGTTGCTCTTTACCGTTATGACGGTACGATGATGCCGGGCTGGCCCCAATTTACCGCAGGAAGAGATTCTTTGAATAGCATTGGCGTCAGTCCCGCATTCGCAGATTTAAACGGCGATGACAAGCCTGACTTGATTCTCGGCGACATTTGGGATCACGTGATGGCGTGGAATGGAGACGGTACCGCAGTTTCCGGCTGGCCGGTGATTTATGGCGACTTGGATACTTCACTTACGTTTCGAAGCACAATCGTTGCAAACCCAACGGCTGGAGATCTTGACGGTGACGGCGATCTAGAAATCATGGCCAATAATAATCAGGCTGATTTGGTGGCAGGTGTTTGGCTCGGTAGAATTTATGCTTTTAATCATGATGCCACACCTCTCCCGTGGTCGCCTTTGCGTCCGAGAGAATTTGCGAGCATGAACTCGGTTGCCATGGCAGACTTGGAGGGCGATGGATTATTAAACTTGGTCACAGTCTCACTCGATGATGAAACCTGGCTCACGGTTTGGGAAATCCCCGGCGTGCCCTACGTCAAAGAGCGCTTCCCCTGGCCCATGTACGGTCACGATCGCTGGCACACCTCGCAATACGGTTTCAAGCCGCCGGATGAGCCAACGGCCGGAGTCAAAGAAAGAGAAGAGCGCGATCAACTTCCAAAAGCATTTGAGCTGCACCAGAATTATCCCAATCCGTTTTATGGCGCAGGCGCATCGCTTCGCGGCTCGCGCAATCGCACGGAGATCAGTTATCAGTTGCCAATAATCAGTCACGTCGAACTGCGTCTCTTCAATCTGCTCGGCGAGGAAGTGCGGCGGCTCGTGAACGCCACACAAGCGCCGGGCACTCATCGCGTACAATGGGATGGGAGAGATGAAAGAGGAAATGAGTTGCCTGTGGGAATTTATTCTTATCGGATGCAAGCGAACCCACAAAATCGAAATGGAGAGAGCGTTTCGTTTATCAAAAAGCTCCTGATGGTCAAGTAGACCGGGTGCAAGATAAATTCTTCTGCTCGTGAAAATTTATCTTGCGTATCAACAATTTTTCTTTTCTTGAGGCCGTCAAAATGGACGAGCACTTAAGCTCGAAGGGCAGGTTTGGGTCTCGCATCTTTCTCGCATCATCTGCTTTTTGAACTTGGGTGTTCCGGCAGATCACCTTCTGCTTTCGGGGTTT
>JABWAN010000687.1 GCA_013361015.1 Candidatus Zhuqueibacterota bacterium
AAGTTCACGGCGGCAACGACGCGCACTTCATCAATGTTCTTCGGACGATAATCCGAACTTAGGAACAACACGCGACCGCTGATTTTTGAAGGCGACAAGCCGAGGCCTTGATCGAACTCACAAGCTTGAAACAGTATGGCGGCTAAAAGGCTGGCAACAAAAACGGAGAGATTTTTTTTCATAGAGGTGGATTAAAATGCTGCTGCTCCTTACAGCGTTTGTTGAATTGCACCACGTCACAGTTGGGGCATTCAGTAGGAATCTTTTTGAGCACCGGCATCGATGCTCCGCACTAAGTTTTTTTATGGTGGGTCGCTGCGCCACCGACGTATCATCTTTGCTTGTTTACCTGACCTTTATTTTTTCAAACTAGCTGACTTCAAAGCGATGGCCTCCCGCCACCTATCTGATATTTTCAAGCGACCCGCACTGCAAAGGCATTGGCCACGTTTGCACCACGCCGTGCCTCAACGCTCAAGCTTTCCAATTCGCGGTGATTCGCGGTTAAAAAGTGGGAAGTGCTTTCGACATGAACAGCTACGATGAGCTTTGCAGGAACTTCATCGCCACCGTTGCCATCATGTTGATGCCGATCGCCAACGCGTTGTCATCAAAATCAAACTTATCGGAATGCAAAGAAGGCCTCGGCCCGACGCCAAGGCGGAACATTGCGCCGGAGTACTTTTGCAGGTAGTAAGCGAAATCTTCGCCGCCCATGCTGGGTTCGTGCAACTCGATAACTTTATCGGCGCCCAGCAACTCTGTGCCGGTTTGGGCGATCAACTCGACCAAGTGGCCGGTATTGAGCAAAGGCGGATAACCATGCTCGATTGCCACCTCCGCGGTTGCGCCAAAAGTTTGCGCAACGCTCTGCACCAATTCGATGAAGCGCCGCACCATGCGCGTGCGGGTTTCGGCTTGAATGGTGCGAATCGTGCCGGCCATCTCCACTTGTGCGGGAATGACATTGTCCGCAATGCCGCCGTGAATCGTTGCGACGGTAATCACGCAGGGATCTGCGCCGTGCCGTTCGCGCGTCACCAGGCCCTGCACGGCATTGATGATCTGCGCGGAAATCCACACCGGATCAACCGCGGTGAGCGGATGCGCCGCGTGCCCGGATTTGCCGTGCACGATAATTTTGAAATCATCAATAGCCGACATCATGCCGCCGTAACGCACGCCAATAGTTCCTAGCGGAATGTAGGGCCACGTATGTAATGCAAAAAAGGCTTTGATGTCGAGATCATTCAGAAAACCTGAGGCGAGCAGCTCGCGTCCGCCGCCGCCGTTCTCTTCCGCGGGCTGGAAGACGCAAGCGGCGGTGCCGGGCAGTTCTTCGCGCAACTGTGCGAGCACCCAGGTTGCGCCGAGCAGAGTTGCCGTATGGCCGTCATGCCCGCACGCATGCATCACGCCCGCGTTTTGCGAACGATGCGGCACTTCCGTCGCCTCTTGAATCGGCAGCGCATCAATATCCGCGCGCAGGCCGACGATCGGGCTGGTTTGCTTGCCGGGAATGAGTGCCAGCGTGGCGTACATGTTCTCCGCAGACCGGAATTCGATCTTGTGATCCGCGAGCCAGTCGCGAATGAGCGCTGTGGTCTCTTTTTCCTGCCAGCTCAATTCGGGATGCTGGTGCAAATGCCGGCGAATGCGAATGATCTCGGGAAGGATTTGCTGCGTGAGTGCTGCGATGCGTGTGGTCATGTTGAATTATCTGTTCTTTAATTCCATCTCTCTCAAAAATTGCGACGGTTCTTGCAGTTTAATGTCGCCCCATGGCATCAAACGACGGCGGCAGCGTGTTAAGCAAAGAAACCGCTTTGCACGAGTAACGGCAACATATGCGTTACGTCGTTCCTCTTCCAGGCCATTTGGCGTGCGAAGGCTGCGATAATCCGGGAAGCTGCCTTGATTCATGCCGATTAATATCACCGCATCGAACTCTAAACCCTTTGCTGCATGCAGGGTTAAAAGTTGAACTCCGCTATTTCCCGACGCGCTTTTACTCGACAAAGCCAGTTCATGCAAATATCTTTCAAGATCTCGTTCATCTATGGGATGTTTATAAGCAAACTTTTCAAAGCTTGTTTTTAGCAACTTCAGATCACGTTGCAAGAGTTCATCGTGGCCTGCATCCTGCTCGCACGGGAAAATTTGCTTCTCAAAAGCGTTGATCATGTTAGAAAAGTAGCATGAAATGTCTTGCGTGTTTTTATTTTCATTGAGAAAAAACCGGAGAAAATTCTTCCAGCAAAGAAGCATATCGTCTTTTTCAACAACAAGGTCGAAAAACGTCTCCGCCGATTTGCCATTTAGTTCGTCTAACGATGCCGTAAAATCGCGGTTTGTGAGACCCAATTCCGCAAGCAAGACTTCGCGATGGATCAAGTCGTAGGGATTGTGCCACACGCGCAAAATAAGATGAAGGATTCGAGCTTGAGGGGTAGCAAACAGCCCCTCGTTGGCGGTCAGAAAATGATACGGAATAGTTTTGGTTTCGAATGCTGCTCGCACTGGCTCCAGCAAATAGCGATTGCGCGCCAAGACGGCAATACTCTGGAATTGCGGCTCTTCTTTTCCAAATTTTGTTGGGTGTTCGTTGCGAAGTCTGTCTTCAAGGAGAATGGTTTGCTCCGCAACCCATTGTGCCTCCTGCTCCTCTGTTTCTTCTTCATGTAACAAAACGAAGGATTCTTCACTAACTTTTTGCGCTTGCATAGCCGGAGCGCCATGCAAGCGATTGTTGTGTTGGATAAGTCGATTGGCAGTTGCAACTATCCCCGGGGCGCTGCGAAAATTTTGGCTTAAGGGCAACAAGGTCGCATGAAAATCTTTTAGAAAAAGCTCCAGGTAGCGCTCGCTCGCACCAGCAAAGTGGTAGATACTTTGATCTGCATCGGCAACGACCATCACATTACGATGCTCGTCTCCGCAGAGAAGCTTTAAAACTTCATACTGTGCTCGACTGGTATCTTGCGCTTCGTCAATGAGTATATAGCGATACATACGCCGATAGTGACGCACGACTCGTGGCGCTTCTGCGAAAAGGCGATAGGTCAACAAAAGCAAGTCGTCAAAATCAACGCCGTGGTGCAACTCGAGTTGGCGGTTGTATCCCGCATATGCAGCCTTGAAGTAAGTGGCTTCTGCACTTACAGGGGCAACTGCTTCGGGCAGAATTAGATCTCTTTTGCGTAAGCTGATTTGAAACAGAATATTCGCTAATTGACGGTCATCGGGGCGGTTTCCGTTCACAGCCAAACCCTCTTGCATCAACCCCTTTGCTAAAAGTGCGAGCCGATCTTCCTCCTGTTCATATACGGAGACTGGCTGCCGGACATCGATATGATCGCCATAATGGCGCAGAACATCGAGACAGAACGCATGAAAGGTTGAAATAGTTGTGCGGCGCCATTCTTCACCAATAGTTTCCTCGATGCGTTGGCGCATGTTCTCTGCGGCTTTTGTCGTGAAAGTGAGAGCGAGAACTCTAAAAGTTTGTCCCGCCGTGCTTTTCAACAATCGGATAATGCGTTGTGTGAGCACGGCAGTTTTGCCCGAGCCCGGGCCGGCTTGCACCAAAATAGCCCCTTCATCGTAATTGATGATACGTTCTTGCTCCTCGGTAAACATAATTGAAGTATTCATGACTCAATACACCTGTTTATAAAGTTCATCGACTTTGGCAAAAAGCTCACGAAGTTTTGAAGGGACGCGGTCGTCGCTATTCCTTGTGGTGATAATCTTTTCGGCAACGTGACGACCGAAGAAGGATTTGCCATGATCTTTTACAAAGTCATTCAATGCTTTTTCATGTCCTTCTGGCCCGCTGTAATCAAATTTATTTCCGGGCTGTTGTTGTCTCTTGTCTTTGAAATTCTGCAGGGCGTTTTCCCAAACCTTGGTGTCGAGGCCGATCTCGCGCTGGTTGACCACCGACTTCTTGTGCTTGAAGAGGTACTCGATCGGGTCTTCCACCGT
>JABWAN010000688.1 GCA_013361015.1 Candidatus Zhuqueibacterota bacterium
GCCAGCAGCACAGCACTGATTACGTGGAACAGCAATGAGCCGGCGGACTCGCAAGTGGAGTACGGCCTGACTGCGAGCTACGGCAACACCACGCCGCTCGCGCCGCAGTTTGTGACCGCGCACGGCGTTGGCCTCACGGGTTTGCAGGCAAACACGCTGTATCACTATCGCGTGCTCTCCAAAGATGCGAGTGGAAACCTCGCCACGAGCGCGGATTTCACTTTCACCACAAGCGCTTCGGGCGGTGTGCTTTTTTCGGATAATTTCAACGTAGCGACGCTCGATCTCAACAAGTGGTCGCGCGGCAACAACAGCGGAAATCAAGCCGCGATCGCCAACAACGCGCTCGAACTCCGTTCGCAAGGCTCGCAATCCGGCTGGGTGATTACGAAGCAAGCCTTTGTTGCGCAAAACACCATCGTTGCCGTGAAAGTGGTGCAGCCCAACAATGACGGCGATCTCGGCATGACGCCGACGTTCAATCTCGGCTCGGGCAACGGCATTTTCGACCAATCGAACTGGTATCGCTTTTATGTTTATCGCAATCAAGCCAGCGGGCCCTATCTGCTCTACGCACAATGGAGCAAGGCGGGCGCGGTCAACGGTCTCGACGTTACGGGCAATCTTGTCATCAACGGCGCGGTGTATTTGCGCCTGCGTTGCGATGCGGCGCAGATTTATTTCGAAGCTTCGCTGGATGGCGTGAGCTGGATGACGGCATATAGCGAGCCGTTTGCGCTGCCCGGCTATTCTTTGAGCAACGCGTTTTACTACGAATTGGCGGCCTATAAGTCCTCGATTAACGGCGTCTGCACCGTGGATGATTTTTCGATCACGGGCAGCAATTCTGCGGCAGCCGAGCTGGCTTCGGCTTCCTCGTTCGCAGCGGCGCCGGCCGCCATGCCATCGGACTTCGCGCTTTCGCAGAATTATCCCAATCCCTTTTCGCGCAATAGCGGCGCGGCCACCCGCATGAATCTGGCGCTGCCGCAACCGGGCCGCGTGCGCGCCGTGATCTACAATTTGCAGGGCCAGGAAGTGAAACGCTTGCACGAGAGCACTTTCGCCGCCGGCTCGCACGTGTTGCAATGGAACGGCGCCAATGAGGAGGGCGAGGCCGTGAGCAGTGGCGCATATCTGCTGCGTGTGATTTTCGAGGGAGAGTCTGCCGAGCGAGCGGTGATGACGAGAAGAATAATTTTGATGAAATAGCTCCCAGTGAATTGCCATGCAATTGGGAAGTGCGTGGCGCATGCAAGAGCGGCCAACAGCCGGTTTCAAAACAGAAACGCCATTGGTTTGTTGTAATAAGCCAATGGCGTTTGTCTTTAGAATTGAAAACAGGTGGAGCCGAATTTTGATTGCGATTCTAAGTTGTCATTGTAGAGGAAACGTTCAAAGTATCCGGCCAGAGCGCTAGCGCTCAAATTCTCTACGAAGGATATCATACACTTCCCGCAAGGGCAAACCCTGGGCGAGCGCGAGGCGTTTGCATTCTTCGAATTCCGGCAGCGCAGTTTGTTTGTCGTTCCATTCCACAATCTTGACCGCAACTTCGCCGAGCGAGGTCATGCGCTTTTCCTGTCGGCGGCGCAGCTTGCGGCGCGGCAGCGTGTGCAGGCGCACGCCGAGCGTCGAGGTTTCCGAATAAATCACGCCGAGCAAGTCTTCCACTTTCTCCGCAGCACACAAAACCGTGAGCGTAAAAGCCGGGCGGCCTTTTTTCATAAGGATCGGAGTTAAGAACGCATCGAGCGCACCCTCATCCAATAGGCGCTCCACAACAAAGGGATAGATTTCGGGGCTCATATCGTCGATGTTGGTTTCAAGCACGGTGATGACGTCCGCGGTCGCAGCACTTTCTTTCTCGCCGACATAAACCCGCAGGATATTGGGGAGATTCGCTAAATCCACACTGCCCGCGCCACTACCGACATTCAACATCTTGAAAGTAGACTGATCATACGGCCTGCCCAGTGTGGTTAAAATAGCAGCACCGGTGGGCGTGAGCAATTCAAAATCAATCGGCCCAAGGCGGCTGGGAAAATTTCGAATCAACTCAACGGTTGCAGGGGCCGGAACGGGAATGAGGCCGTGCTCGCATTTTACCATCCCGCCGCCGAGCGGAAAAGTCGAAACGAGGATTTGCGCTACGTTGAGATAGTGCAACCCGGCCGCGGAGCACACGACATCCGCAATCGCATCCACTGCACCGACTTCGTGAAAGTGAATCTTCTCCGGCGTGGTTTGATGAACCTTGGCTTCGGCTTCCGCCAAGCGTTGGAAGATACGAAGCGCATGATCACGCACCGATTCGGGCAAATGCGCTTTGTGGATAATGTCTTTGATGTGATAAAGGTGGCGATGCTTGTGTTCGGGAATGGTGTGCACTTCCACTTGCGTCGCCGAGACGCCGCAACGCTGCACTTTCATGGCGGTGAGCTGCAGGCCGGGCAATTGCAGTGCAGCAGCGCACTCCTGCAAATATTCAATCGGCACGCCGGCATCGACCAGCGCACCGAGAATCATGTCGCCGCTGGCGCCGGCGAGGCAGTCGAAATAGGCGAGGGGCATGGCAAGAAAACCCATTCATGAATTGTTGCTTTCTATTTCTACTTTCACATAGACGTCTTTGAGCGCCAGCTCGCAATTGACGCTCTCCAACTTCACGAGGTCGCCGAGCTCTTGATATTGGGAATACTGCCACGTTTTGTCGCTCTGCCGAATATATTGCTCAACGCGAACCGCGTCTTGTGAGATCAAAACATACTCTGACAATGATTCGAGAAACTGGTAGTGCTGAAACTTTTTCCCGCGATCGTAGGCTTCAGTGGAATCCGACAAGATTTCAAAAATCACAACGGGATTCAAAAGTGTGTCTACTTCAGCGTCTTCGAAATTTTCCTTTCCGCAAGTGACAACAACATCCGGATAAGTGTACTTATTGATCTTCGCGATTTTTACGCGCATGTCGCTCGGGTAAACCTTGCAGTCCCGTTCCACTAATTGATTGCCAAGTGTTCGAAGCAAGTTCCCAACAATGAGGTTATGCGCTTGCTGTGCGCCGGCCATGGCGAACAGTTCACCATTGAAATACTCGCTTTTGAATTCAGCTCGGCGTTCGCGGGCGAGATACTCTTCTGTAGAAAGCCGAATCGGCTTGGGTTGAGCTGACATGAAAGCCTCCTGAAGTTATGAATCAAATGGTTTCCTCATGCACAAAACTTACCACCGCACCGCCGCGCTTGCCCAGGTGAAGCCGCTGCCGAATGAAGCGAGAATCACGAGGTCGCCGGATTGGATTTTGCCTTGCTCCAAAGCTTCGTCGATCGCGATGGGAATGGAAGCCGCGGTGGTGTTGCCATAGCGTTGAATATTGCTGAACACGCGCTCCGGCGGAAGGCCGAGGCGTTGCGTGACGGCCTCGGTGATGCGCAAATTTGCTTGGTGCGGAATCACCAGCGCGACTTGGTCCAAACTGAGTTGATTTTTTTCGAGCGCTTCCATGATCACTTGCGGAAACTTCGTAACCGCGTGCTTGAAAACTTCACGGCCATTCATCTGCGGGAAACACGTGCCGTCAGTGAGCATGCCGTCATACATGCGCGGAATATGGCGACTGCCGGGATTCTCAGTCCATAGTTCTTCCGCATAGCGGCCATCGGCGTGCAAGTGCGTGGAGAGCACGCCGCGTCCATCTTCGCACGCTTCGAGCACCGCTGCGCCTGCACCGTCGCCGAACAACACCGCAATATGGCGCCCGCGTTCATTGAATTCCAATCCGGTGGAATGCACTTCCGCGCCGACGAGCAACACGCGTTTGTATGTGCCGCAGCGAATGAACGCATCCGCAACCGAGAGGCCGTACACGAACCCGGTGCATTGCGTGCGCACATCCAAAGCGCCGATGCCGTGCACGCCGAGCAGCTTTTGCAGCAGACAGCCGGAGCCGGGGAACATGTAATCCGGGCTGAG
>JABWAN010000689.1 GCA_013361015.1 Candidatus Zhuqueibacterota bacterium
CAGGCGAACCTGCCGGCGCTGCTGCACGCGGAGCTGGCCCTGGGGCGGCGGCTGATCGGGGACGCGCAGGTGGTGGCGCAGGTGGGCGGGCAGCTCCCGCGGATCATCGGGAAGGCGGGGATGCACGCGCTGTCGTGCGTGGGGGCGGCGGCGGAGGCCTCGGCGAAGGCTTCCGTGAGGATCAACGTGAGCGTGAGGGCGAGCGCCAGCGTGACGGGGAAGGTGGGGGCGAGCAGCGGGTAGGCGATTGCGGGGTGGCGGCGGCGGAGCAGGCTGAAGGGTCGCCCTCGGCGCAGCGAACCCCGACCACGTCACGAGTTTTCCTGTATGCTCCCGCGCATGATCGAACCGAACCACCCCTCCCGAGCGGAGGGCCAAGCTCATGAGCATTGAATCCTGCGGCGTCTGCGGCGGCGACGGCCGCATCGCCAACTCGTTCTCGGGCAGCACCGCCACCTGCCCGGGGTGCCATGGCACCGGCCGGCGCTCGGATGACGCCCTGTTCCGTGACGTCACCAAGACCAAGCCCTCCCACTACCGGCAGGCGAACAAGCCGGCGGCCGTCGAGAAGCCGTCAGGGCCTGCGACGTTCGAGGGCACCCAGCTCGCCAAGGAGGTGAGCGAGTGCCCGAACCTCTCCAGCGGGACGAAGGCCAAGCTCACGCTCGAGATCGTCGAGCACGAGGCCACCCACGGGAAGTGTACGCAGACCTTCATCAAGAAGGTCAGGAAGCAGCTCCGCGCCGCCGGATCCTGATCGGCGGCGAACAGCCGCGAGACCCAGGCCCGATCGCGCTCGTTCAGGCAGGATGGTGGTGGGGGCCATCCCTTCCCGCGAGACGCCATTTATTTCCACCTCCGCCGCCGATTTTTTTGGCAGGCGCGCGACGTGGACGCCGGCGCCATCATGGCGCGACGGCGCTTCCCTGGACGGCGCGGCCGCGCTACAAGCCGCGGTCCAGGAGGGATGACATGACCTCGATCCTGCTCGCCGTCGCGACACGCAAAGGCCTCTGGTTCTACCGCAGCACCGATCGGCGCACCTGGACCGTCGACGGACCGCACCACTTCGGCAGCATCGTCCACCACGCGGTGCTGGATCCGCGCGACGGGCGCACGCTGCTCGCGTTCGACATTGCGGGTAACATTCCTGCGGGCGCAACGATTCTAAGTGCGAAGCTTACGCTCTTCTTGTCCAAAGCCTTCGCGCCCTCCGAGCAAACCGTCGTGTTGCACCGCGTGCTCACGGATTGGGGCGAAGGCGCTTCCGATGCCACGGGTGAAGAAGGCGGCGGCGCCAATGCTGCGCTTGGCGACGCGACGTGGCGGCACACGTTTTTCAATACACAATTTTGGACTAATCTTGGCGGAGATTTCGCGCCCACAGCGAGCGCGAATCAAACCGTTGCCGACTCGGGCGCTTTCTACTCGTGGGGCTCGACTCCGGAGATGGTTGCCGACGTGCAAGCCTGGCTGAGCGCGCCCGCGAGCAATTTCGGCTGGCTGCTCATCAGCAATGAAAGCACGAATGGCAGTGCGAAGCGTTTCGACTCGCGGCAAAATCCCATTGCGGAGCGGCGACCGGTGTTGAATGTGATGTACACGATGATGAGCCGCATCTCGGAACAAGGTGAAAATCCTTCTGTGAAATTCGCGCTTGCGCAAAATTATCCCAATCCATTTAACCCGAGCACGCTCATCAGTTTTCAGTTGGCCCGCGATACGCGGAGCGAAGTCACGCTGGGAATCTACGATCTCAAAGGACAACTGGTTCGGCAATTGGTCAGCGGCAAATTCGCGGCCGGCAACCATCAAGTCGTATGGGATGGAAAAGATGACGCGGGCGGGCGCGTGCGCAGCGGCATTTATTTCTATCGTCTCAACGCCGAAGGCTTTACATTTGCGCGCCAGCTCACACTGGTGCGATGAATAAACATTGAAGCGTCACTTTCCATCAAGAATGAGGCCCGCCATTTTCAAGCTTGCCTATTCGCATTGGGAATTGATATATTGCAGGGACAAAAACTCCAAGCCGGAATTTTAACGTGGATCCCAAGCCTTATGACTCCTCGCGAAGTATATGACGCGACCGACTTCGAGGCGATTCGAGCATTTCTCAAAAGCCCTAACCTCGAGGGACGGTGTTTCGAGCGTAAAGAGCACCGCCAGCCCGAAGCGTTAGCCCAAACCGTTAGCGCATTTGCAAATTCCAACCCCGAAGGGGGGCTCTTGATTATTGGCATTACTGATCGTGACCTCAAAATCGTCGGCGTCAATCGTCCTTCCGGTACCGCGGCGACGCCGATCAACAAAATGCTCCGCTATCCGGAATATTTGGTGGAGAATCCTTCCGAATATCGCTTGATTTCGCTAACTGACGATGAAGGCCACTCGAATCAAATGCTTTTGATTTATGTAAATTTTTCGCCGCGTCGCGTCATCGAATTGACCAACCGCGCGGCTTATGAGCGCCGAGGTGATCAAACGATTCTGCTCCGCGATGAGGAAAAGAATGAGTTGCGTTTCACCAAGGGGCAAAAGTCCTTCGAAGACGAGTGCGCCGCGCCATACGAATCCGTCTTGCTTGCCGAAGAGCCCCTGCAGCAGTGGACCCGAGCAATTATAGCGCGTAACAATCTTCAGTTTCCACATACCTCTCGCGACCTGCTCATCAATAAACATTTGGTGGTGGAAGCTGGGGGCAAGCTGCATTGGTCTTATGCCGGGGTTTTGCTTTTTGCCGCGGACCCTAAAAAGTATTTGCCCGGCGCGTATGTGAGATTTCTGCGTTATGATGGAAAAGTCGAGCAATACGGCACGCAACAAAATCTCGTCAAGGATGAAACTTTCGCCGGCGCCTTGCCGTTGTTGCTGGAGCGTGTGCGAAGTTTCGTGCGCACACAGGTCCGCGAGTTCAGCTATCTCGGACCAGAAGGTCGTTTTGTCGAAGAAGCGGAATATCCGGAATTCGTGTGGGATGAAGCCATTGTGAATGCGCTGGTACATCGCTCTTATAGTTTTCAAAACGTGCCGATCTTCATCAAGATGTTTGATGATCACCTCGAGGTCATCAGCCCTGGGGATTATCCCTTGGGAGTACGCCCGGGTTATTTCATTCACAACCCGCGCAATCCGAATCTGATGGAAGTAATGCGCTCGCTGCAACACGTGAAAATGGCGCAGGAAGGTACACGCCGTATGTTTCAGCTCATGCATGAAGCCGGCCTGCCCGAGCCGGAGTATTCCCCGCCCGGGCTGCCGACGGTAAAAGTGGTGTTGCGCAATGACATCGAACGCAAGCGCAAGCGCTAAAATCAGCTAATAGCCGGGCGGCTACAAACTTCCAATCCCGAAAGCCTCATGAGAGCAGTCTTCTTCAATCACCACGGCGACGAATCCGTTTTGCAATATGGCGAACTGCCCGATCCGCAGGTTTCCGCGGGCAAGGTCTTGGTTGCAATCAAAGCGTGCGCGCTGAATCATCTCGATCTGTGGGTACGCCGCGGCATACCCGGCTCGCGTTTGCCTTTGCCGCATGTTTTGGGATCGGATATTTCCGGCGTGGTCGCTGCAGTGGGCGAGGGCGTTTCGCACGTGAAGCTCGCGGATGAAGTCGTTATTTCTCCCGGCACCTCATGCGGTTTTTGCGAATGGTGCTTGACGGGCTTCGACAACAACTGCCGTCACTACGGCATAATCGGTGAGCATTCTACCGGCGGTTACGCGCAATTCATCACCGTGCCCGCAGTGAATATCATCCCCAAACCCTTGAATCTGAATTTCATCGAGGCGGCTGCGGTTCCGCTCACGTTCCTCACCAGTTGGCACATGCTCGTTGCGAAATGCCAGGTGCGCCCCGGAGACTTCGTGCTCGTATTGGCAGCCGGCAGCGGCGTCGGCGTCGCTGCCGTGCAAATCGCCAAGCTGCACGGCGCGATCGTAATTGCCGCAGCCGGCAGTGAAGAGAAGT
>JABWAN010000690.1 GCA_013361015.1 Candidatus Zhuqueibacterota bacterium
CTCTCGCAGCGCTTCTTCAATCCACGTGGTTCCGCTGCGCCAAAAACCGGATACCACGAGCGTATCACGCGGATCGAGGCGCGAGGAAAGCTCACAATCGAGGCGATACGCCATTTCGCCTTGCGGATTTATAGGAACCACCGGCCTGGACTTTTTCTTGCGGATGGTCGTGTCGCCAATTTGAGGCATATCGTCTTTGTGTTGAAAACGAACAATGCTATTCTGCTGCGATTACTGCGGCATGTTCAGAGATTGAGCCGTTCTTGCTTGCCTGGTTTCTGAAACCGCCGCTGCGCTTGTCTATCAAACGCCGGTATAAATCCACGTAGCGTTGCGCCTGCAACTTGAGCGTATACTCTTGCTCGACCACTTCCCGGCTTTGCCGGCCCAATTTTTCCCGCAGGGCTTCGTCATCGAGCAGCAGCCGCAGGCCATTCAACAAATCCTCGCCGTCTTTAAAACGCGCCAAATAGCCGGTCTCCATGTGCCGCACAACTTCCGGAACCGCGGTGCAATCAAATGCCAGTACCGGTGTGCCGCAGGCCATGGCTTCCATATACACCAGTCCGAATGCTTCTGCTAATGAGGGGCCGGCATACAAATCCGCGGCGCTATAACCCAAAGCCATGGCTTTCTCATCGCGCAGCAAACCGAGAGCAAGAACCGGAAAATTGTACTTGTCGCCGAGATCGGCGCGCGCACTGCCCATAGTGAGCAGCAGCAAATTCTTTCTGCCTTCATTAACCAAGCGTTGCATTGCCTCAACAAGATAGACGCCGCCTTTGCGGGATTGAAATAGATCAAAGGCGGCAAATAGAACGATCTCGGCATCAAGCGGAAGGCCGAGCTTTTCGCGCGCTACCCGCTTTGGCGCCGGCGTGAAAACCTTCGTATCCAATCCATGCGGAATACTGTGAATTTCATTTTTTTTGAACAACGGGCTTTGCCGGACCAAATTCGCCATCCAACTCGACGGTGTCACGAGTGTTATGTCGGAACGCCGATACACGCTCGCTTTGATGCGCCAAAGCAAAGCCGTGGTGTCGATCGCAATCGGCGGGTAGTCGTCTAAGGCCGGGCACTGGCCGCAACCGCTTTGCCAGCGTTCGCAATCATGCAGATATGGATAACTGCAATGCCCCGTGAGGCTCCAGAGATCGTGTAGTGTCCACACCAGCGGCGTCCTCTGACTCAGCGCCGGCAGAATTGTATGAGAAAAATAGCCGCTGTGAATATTGTGTAAGTTGATCACCTCGGCTTGCGCCGTAAACGGATGCCGGAGAAATTGCTTTTTCCAGGGCTGCCATAAGTATTGCAAACCGCTGCGCGCTTCAAAACTATTGATGAAGTGGAAAAATTTCTCTTGCCACAACGTTTCTCTCCGCGGGAGCACTTCAATCTCCGGCCGGCTCCTGCTTTTGTAGCAGACCAACATTTGCGACGAGTGACCAAATTTCAACTGAGCCTTATGCAGGCGGAATGCCGCTTTGGCGGCGCCGCGCGCTTGATCGGCCAGATTGATGTGGAGAATGTTCATACCTTTTTTGCGTGCACCAACGCCGCAATATTGGTGATGGTATCGAGATGCTCGACATCGGCTTCATGTGCTTCGATTTGAATGCCAAATTTTTCTTCGAGGAAAGTCACCAGTTTCAAGGTGGAAAGAGAATCCAGAATGCCGCCGCTGATCAACGGCGTTGCATCGGTCAACGCCGCCGGATTCTCGCCCGGCAGGAATTCACGCAGGATATAATCTTTCACGGTGGCTTTGGTTGCGTCAGTCATGTAATCTCCTTTGTTCGAGGATGGAGCCGCTTTGCAATTGCATCTGATTTTATCACTCTGCTTTGGAGGCGGAGAGGTTCGCCGCAGCGGAGAACCCGAGCGGAATTTTATCTTGATGCTCAAGCAGCGCAGCATAAATCCGATTGGCGAGGAGCCGGTGGCCCTTGGCATTCGGGTGTTTGTCCCAAGGCGTCACCTGCAAATAAGCGCCTTTCGCGCTGTCGTAAGCGTCGATCAAATTCAACACGACAAAACCCGCTTCTGCCGCCACGGCCGAAAGGCTGGCTGCGCGTTTGGAATCCTTCAAGCCCGGTTCCGAAGGCAGACAAATCCAAACCGGTACTACGTCGCGCGCGCGGCATTCCGCAACGATGCGCTGGTAAGCCCACAACATAATCTCGGCATTGTAAGGTTCGAGCAGCTTGGCGGCGCGATTGGTTTTCATGCCCGCGGTGATGCCGGCCTTGCTCATAATTTGTTGTATGCCCTCATAAGGAATTGCCTGGAAGGGCGTTTCTAAAAGAAATTTGAACAGCCGATCTTCGTCGCGTGTGTGGCTCACGCAAAACAGCATGTCCGGCTTGAAGTCGAAGACTTTTTTTTCCAACGCAGCCAGTTGTTGGAGAATGTTATAACCACCAACGGCGAAGTTGAGAATCTCGTATTTGGCATACTTGCCGCCGCGCCGCTCTTGGTTCAAGCGTTTCTCCACAAGATATTCGAACGACTCCTCGTGCAACACGCCCGAACCTTGCGCCACCGAGGCGCCGATCATCGCGATGCGGCAGGTCTTGGCAGGCGGCATCTGTTCGTAATCATCATCTCGCATGCCCCAACGATTGGTAATGAACGGGGCATGTTTGACCGTGCCATTCAAGAAAGGCACCAATTCGTATTTTCGGAAGTCCTCCGTCTTGCGGACGGCATTGGTTTCTTCGAGTGGAAGCCAATCGTCCGGCTTCTGCATATAGAGTTCCGAAAGCTGCGAGTTGAAGGTGCTGACATGGGTAAGATTCTCGTAGTAGCCTCTTTCGAGCAAGGCCGCGTCGCGCTCATTGAGGCGATCCGTTTTCAGATCGGCGATCAAATCGCTGACGCTGGTTCCAAGCCGGAAAGCATAAGTGGGCTGTACTCCAAAATACAGAAGCAGAATTACAGCGGCAGGTGGAGCAGCGAAGCGGAAAAATGCCGGCGCGTCGCCGAGTGGATTTGCGGCTGAGGATTTCAACGACTTCTCGTACACCAACATGGCGCTGCCAATTGCTGCAGTGACCAACAAGAGCGCGAGGCCCACCTCCGGGAAAGTCACTTCGGCGCTCGCTAATAAATCAGTCCAGTCCGACACGGACGGGCTGATCCAGAGAGACCAAAGCAGCGACATCACCACAAAGACGCCTGTCGCCCGCAGTGCTTTGGAGGCGATTTCACTTAACGAGGCGACGCCTTTCACCAAAGCGCGCTTGCGTCCATACTTCGCTTCATAGATGGAATTGGCGAGCACCAACAATCCCATGCTCAGCCAAAACAACATATCGGGCAGAGAGAAAAGAAATGCGCCCCGAATCCAAAACCATTGATAAGCGTGAAAGAACCACGTGACCCCGAAACCCAATATGGTCGCCACCACGAGCCTGGTCGTGCTGCCCGCTTTTCGCATCCGAAAATAGGTTGGATAATAAAACACTTTTTGGATGAAGTCTTTCCAGTAGACATTCACACGACGCCAATAATCGGTGAAGCCGGTGGACAGCAGAAAAACATCCATGATGCGAGGCAGGTTGAATCCAAACAAGTGCAAAATGCCCACGACCAAATGGAATTGGCCCGTCAGCCGCAAAATGAGCAGGTAATTCGAAATCATATATTGGACCAATGTGCTCGTGCTGTGCACTTTCTCCGGGCCGATGACCCAGTAGTAATTGATGTAGCGATACAGAATCAGCAGCACTACGCCTCGGAACATCCAGTAAATTCCTCTCTGGTAAATCCGATAGCGGTCACTGTCATAATACGTTTGGCAATATGTGCTGTAGTCCACGACCGGAAACAGCGGGAACACGACGTTGGGCAGCAAAAAGAAATATGAGAGCGTTTGCGTGAGGTTCTTTCGCGGGACAAGGTTGTGCTTTAGATCATAAAGATAAATCATGAGCCGGAACATGAACATGGAGGCGAGGATC
>JABWAN010000691.1 GCA_013361015.1 Candidatus Zhuqueibacterota bacterium
AAAGCATGTTTGTCGGCGTTTGCCAAATCGAGCTGCTTTTGCCGGACAGCGAATCTCTAAAAGACAAGCGTTTCGTGCTCAGCAGTGTGAAAACCAAGATTCAAAACAAATTCAACGTGTCGATCGCAGAAGTCGGCCACAATGATCTTTGGCAACGTGCGGTTCTCGGCTTGGCGCTGGTCACCAATGAAAAGAAAATGGTGGACCAAGCCTTTAACAAGATCTTAGAATTTTTGTATCAAGAAAACCGCCTCGAAGTTCTGCAACATCAAATTGAAATCTATTAACCGGCCTTTCCGTGTGAATCACGACCCGGCCCAAAGGATGCTATGTCAGTCAAACGCGCAACACGAGTCGCTTCGTTGCTGCGTGAAGTCCTCAGCGAAATTCTTGCCACGCAACTCAAAGATCCGTCCGTGGGGCGAGTTACCATTTCCCGTGTCACCGTTTCCGACGATATCAGACATGCAAAGGTTTTTTTCAGCCTGCTCGGCAATGAAGGAGACCGTGAGAAGGCGCTCGCCGGACTGCGCCGCGCCGCCGGTTTTATTCGCGCGGAGATGGGCAAACGCGTGGAGCTGCGCTTCGCACCGAGCTTGGAATTTGTTTATGATGACACGGTCGATTACGCCGATCGGATCAATCGACTCTTGAAACAAGTGCTGCCGCCGGAGGCGCGGGAAAATTCCCCCTTTGAGGGGGGCCAGGGAGGTGTCAGTGATGGCGAAGAAAAAAGTAACTGCTAAAATTGTTCAGCCAAAGCTTAGCCGCGGCTCATGTTTGGCTTTTTGAATTTGCCTTAAAGCATCATGGTGAACTTGCAAGTGAGCGCAGCAGCATCGTATAACACCCCCCTAACCCCCCTCAAGGGGGAAATTGATCGAGCGAGCGCCACAATCTCCCGCGCTGCTCTCGCCCAAGGCGCGATCTGCAATCTCGACAAGCCCGAAGGCTGGACTTCATTCGACGTCGTCAATAAGCTGCGCGGCGCAAGTCGCATCAAAAAAGTCGGGCACGCGGGCACGCTTGATCCTTTTGCCACCGGCGTGTTGCTCATCTGTTTCGCGAGCGCGACCAAGCAGGTTGAGAGTTTGATGAAGCTCGAAAAAGAATACGAAGGCACGCTCGTGCTCGGCGTCGATACTGACTCGCACGATGTCACCGGCAAAATCATTAATCAACAAGCCGTGCCTGCATTGACGCAAACTGAAATCGCACCGGCCGTGCAAAAATACGTCGGTGAAATTATGCAAGTGCCGCCGATGTTTTCGGCGCTCAAAAAAGAGGGGCGCCGTCTTTACGACCTGGCACGCGCCGGAGAGAGCGTGGAGCTTGAGCCGCGCGCCGTTACAATACATGCAATTGAGTTATTGCGTGTGAATCTTCCCGAGTTAACTTTGCGAGTTACCTGCTCGCGCGGCACGTACATTCGCGCCCTCGCGCGCGATCTCGGCAAAGATTTCGGCTGCGGCGCATACCTCAAAACGCTGCGCCGCACACGCATCGGCGAGTATCGCAGCGCGCAGAGTTTGACGGTCGCGCAGTTTGTGGAGAGATTGACGGACTAATATGCCGCACGTGTTTCTCAGCCTCGCCGAAGTGGTTCGCGACCCTGCGAGCGTAATTACCGTCGGCTCTTTCGATGGCTTGCATCGCGGGCATCGTTTAATTTTGGAAGAATTGCGCCACGCAGCGCAAACCCGCGGCGCCAGCACGACTGTGGTGACGTTCGAGCCGCATCCGCAGCTTGTTCTGCAACGAAACGCGCAACCGCGGATTCAAATTTTGAGCACGCTCGAGGAGAAACTTGATCTGCTCACGAGTGCGGGCATTGATCGCATCGTCGTGATTCCGTTCACGCAAGAGTTTTCGCAAACGCCCTCGGAAAAATTCGTGCGCGAGATTCTGCACGGCGTTATTGGGATGCAAGCCATCATTATCGGCCACGATCACAACTTTGGCAAAAATCGCGAAGGCGATGTCGCGACTTTGTTGAGCCTCGGCAGGGAATTGCACTTCGAAGTACGCGAGTTACCGCCTTTTGAAAATGGCGGTACGATCATCAGCAGCACGCGCATTCGCCAAGCGCTTCTTGCGGGTGAGATTGAAAAAGCCAATGACTGGCTCGGCAGTGCGTTTCGCTTCACCGGAAAAGTTGTGCGCGGCGAAGGCCGAGGCCGAACAATCGGCGTGCCGACTGCGAACTTGGAGCCGGTGCATCCGCACAAGCTAATTCCGGCGAAGGGCGTTTATGCGGTTCGAGTGAAATTGCTCGAACAGTTTTTGGGCGGTATGATGAATATCGGCACGCGCCCCACTTTCAACGGCCAAACGCGCACGCTGGAAGTTCATCTTTTCGATTTCGCACGCGACATTTATGATGAACTTGCAGAAGTACATTTCATCGCACGGCTGCGCACAGAAAAGAAGTTTAATTCGATTGAAGATTTGAGAGCGCAATTGCAGCTAGATCGCAACGCAAGTTTGAGGAGGTTGGCGGAATAACAGCCTCTGTTAGCATCATCTGATTTTCCGGCGATGTCATTTTGTAAGAATCTTTCCTAGTACTTGAGAAGAGCTTCTAGGGGATGGCAAAAAATTTAAAACAAAAAACCATCATCACCACTTGCCTCTTCGAGGCAAACTCAAACCAACTCCCAAGGAGAACCACATGGCTTTGACGAGCGCAAAAAAAGCGGAAGTCATCAACAAATTCGGTGGCAGCACCAACAACAGCGGCAAAGCGGAAGTGCAAATCGCATTGCTCACGGAGCGCATCAACGGCCTCACCGGCCACTTCGACATGCACAAGAAAGATCATCACTCGCGCATGGGCTTGCTCAAAATGGTCGGCCAGCGCCGCCGCTTGTTGAACTACTTGTCGAATACCAACATCGAGCGTTATCGCACGATCATCGCGGAACTTGGCTTGCGCCGCTAGTTGCCCTGTTCCTCAGATTGTCATTCTGGAAGAACCTTCCCTCGTGCTGGCCATTATCTCCAGATCAAAAAAAGATTCCTACGGAATGACAGGTATAGAGGTGGGCTATGCAATCAGAACAAAGGAATTCGCACAGTGATTGAAGTACAAAACTTGATGCGTTCCTATGGTCGCGACCCCGTGATCGAGCGCGTCACGTTCGAAGTGCAGAAAGGCGAGATCACCGGCTTTCTCGGGCCGAATGGTTCGGGCAAAACGACGACGATGCGCATTCTCACCGGCTACATGCCGATGACCCGTGGCCTCGCGCGCGTGGCCGGCTTCGACGTGTTCACACAATCGCTCGAAGCGCGCCGCCGCATCGGTTATCTGCCCGAGCAGCCGCCGCTTTATCAAGAAATGACCGTCGCCGCGTATTTGGATTTCGTCGCGCAGGTCAAAGGCGTTGCAGGGCGCGAGCGCACAAAGAGCGTCGAGCGCGCGATGGATCAAACCGCGATAACGAAATTTCGCGATGCGGTGATTCGCAAGCTCTCGAAAGGCTACAAACAGCGCGTGGGTTTGGCGCAGGCGCTGGTTCACAATCCCGAAGTGTTGATTCTGGATGAACCCACCGTGGGATTGGATCCCGAGCAAATCATCGAAGTGCGTGAGTTGATCAAAAGCCTCGGCGGCAGCCACACGATCATTCTGAGCACGCACATTCTCTCCGAAGTGAGCGCCACGTGCGAACGCGCGGTCATCATCGGGCAGCGTCCATTTTATACCGAAGCAGAGCCGCGACGCGCGTATCTCGCAGGCACCGTCGTCGCGCAGGACACGATTGCGAATCTCACGTTGCACATGCGCGGCGCCGGGCAGCTCTATTTGCAGGTGGAAGGTCCGGCGGCGCTCGTGCAAGCCAAGCTCGCAACCATTGCCGGAGTCAAGAGTGTCGCGTATCAGAGCGCGATGAACGGCGAGGTTAATCGTTTCGAAGTCGAATCCGAGCCGGGCCGTGACCTTCGCCGCGAACTGGCGCAAG
>JABWAN010000692.1 GCA_013361015.1 Candidatus Zhuqueibacterota bacterium
GATTCGCACCATTGGCGAGATGGGATTGCTCGGCGCGAATTTGAAAGGCTATGGCTGCGCGGGCATCAACAACGTCGCGTACGGACTCATCATGCAAGAGCTTGAGTTCGGCGACAGCGGCGTGCGCAGCTTCGCCTCCGTGCAAGGCGCGCTGGTGATGTACCCGATTCACGCGTTTGGCAGCGAAGCGCAGAAGCAAAAATATCTACCCAAACTCGCGCGCGCGGAAATGATCGGCTGCTTTGGATTGACGGAGCCGGATTATGGCTCAAATCCCGCCGGCATGATTACGCGCGCGGAACGCAATGGTCGCGGCTTTGTGCTTAACGGCCGCAAGATGTGGATCACCAACGGTACGATGGCCGATGTTGCCGTGGTGTGGGCCAAACTCGAAGGCAACATTCGCGGCTTCATTGTTGAAAAAGGCGCCAAGGGTTTTCGCGCGCAGGCCATGCACGGCAAACTCTCGCTGCGCGCTTCGGATACCGCAGAACTGTTGCTGGATGATTGTCAAATCGGTGAAGACGCCATCTTGTCGGAATCGGACGGATTGAAAGCGCCGCTGAGTTGTTTGAGCCAAGCGCGCTATGGCATTGCGTGGGGCGCACTCGGCGCGGCGCTCGCGTGTTATCAAGAAGCGTTGGAATATGCGCAGGGCCGCATCGTGTTCGATCATCCGCTCGCCGCTTTTCAACTCACGCAAGAAAAATTCGCGCACATGGTGACGGAAATCACCAAAATGCAGTTGCTGTGCTTTCATCTCGGCAAATTGAAAGATCGCGGCGCGGCGCATCCGGCGCAGATCAGTTTGGCGAAGCGGAACAATTGCTATCACGCGTTGGAAATTGCGCGCAGATGCCGCGAGATTTTGGGCGCAAACGGCATCAGCGATGACTACGTGAGCATGCGCCACGCTGCGAATTTGGAAAGCGTGAAAACTTATGAAGGCACGCACGAAATTCATACCCTGATTTTGGGGCAGGCGATCACGGGGATTTCGGCATTTGGAAATTAGCGCGCTTGGAGTGATGGAGTTGTGGAGTGTTGGAGTATTGTGAAGACCATTACTCCACAACTCCAACCCTCCAATACTCCGAGTTAAAGAGATTGAGGTAGCACTATGAGATTCGAACCACGTGGAGGAAGTGTGAACGATTACGAGCATATTTTTGATGATGGCATGCCTCGCTTTACGTTGGAGCAAGCCAATGCCCTGTTGCCCAAGATCATCAAGCTGACGGAACAGGCCATTGAAAATATCCAGGAAGCTCGCGAACGCATGGAATCGGAAGAGCTCTTTAACGAAGACGACGCGCGCCAAGGTTATGACGTGCAAGTCGGCCTCACGCTCGAGAAATGGGAAAAGCACATTCGCAATCTCGGCGCCTATCCCAAAGGCTATTTCACGGTGGATTTCAAGAGCATGCTTCCCGATACCTTGTTGTGCTGGACTTTTGGTGAAACGCAGGTCAGGCACACGCACAAGACTTGGGAGAATTTCAAGCGGCGCCGGCCGATCGAGCATCCGGAGGTTTATTCCTTTACTTTTTCGTTGAATTAAACCGCGCGACAGAGACTCGAAATCTTCGCACTGTTTTTTC
This sequence comes from Candidatus Zhuqueibacterota bacterium, assembly GCA_013361015.1. GTDB lineage: Bacteria > Zhuqueibacterota > Zhuqueibacteria > Zhuqueibacterales > Zhuqueibacteraceae > JABWAN01. Next base: position 1,602 of record JABWAN010000692.1, read on the forward strand.
CAATATGCTCAACTTCATCTTCTTCGCGCTCTTCACGCATTTGGCCGTCGGCGCCCTGCTTACCGTGCTGCTGATTTCGCTTGAAGAGATCGGCGTGACTTTTTTTCGTTTTATGAGCTGGCTCGTTGCCGTGCTGCTCGGGCTGGCTCTGCTGGCGCAGCCGCTTTATAAGCAATTGCCCGACGCGCTCTTCATTCTGCCGCAAGGCTCGAACCTGCTTGCGTTCGGTTTGCTGCTGTTGGAGCTCGCCGTGTTAATTCTCGGTAGTTTTCTGGTGAAGCGTGTGGGCAAGTCCTATTTGTTTTTCGCCTTTGGTCTCGGCCTTATTGTGCTGGTTTTGATTTCTTATTTCTATCCGATTGCGGAAGGCATGTCGCAAGCCGCGTTCGGGTTGCGCGCTCTCAGTTTCGTGGGCTCGGCCTTGATGCTCGGCTCGGTACTGGGCGCAATGATCACCGGCCATTGGTATTTGGTGAATCACAAGCTGTCGATTCAGCCTTTGCGGCTTGCATCGCTGCTCTTCTTGGGCGCAACGTTGATGCGCGTGTTGTTTGTGATCGCGTTGATGTCGTATTCCACATTCTCGAGCGAACAGGTGCTTGCCGAAAACGCGCGCACGCTGCTGCATTTCTCCGGAAAGGGCATCTTGTTTTGGGCCAGGTGTGCGATCGGCTTGATCGGCCCGCTGATTTTCGCCTTCATGATTTATGAAACCGTGAAGCTGCGCAGCACGCAGTCCGCCACCGGCATGCTCTACGCCACCGTGGTGCTCGTCTTCATCGGCGAAGCGTTCTCGAAATTTCTGTGGTTCTTTACGGGTATTCCTGTTTAATTACGGGGTAGGTGCAGGAAGCAGACAATTGTTTGGAGAGATGGAGTTTTGGAGTAGTGGAGTGTTGGTGTATTTAAAGACCACTACTCCAGCACTCCATCACTCCAATGAAACGGCCTTGCGCGAAGGCATGATCATCTAGGAGAGGCGACCATGCACACGCAGTCTGCGGAAGAATTGACATTCCGCCATCGTTTGGAAATTATAGTGGCAGTTTTAGAGCGCCAGCCGTTGCGCACATTTTTGGACCGGCTGACGCCGACGCAGTTGGTGCAAGCGCACGAGTTCCTGTGGAGCAAATTGGTTGAGTTGCACTATCAAACCCAGCCGCGTGAGTTTCAGCGCGAAGACGTGACCCGCAAGATGCTGCCGTCGGCGCGCTATCAAAAGCTGCAAAACTGCGATCTGCGTCTGGATTACTGCAAGGGCGTGGAGTGCATTTGGGCTCACCCGCACTGTGCGGGCAACAAGGTCATCAACAATATGGAAGTGATGGCCGAACACATCTTCGGCTTTTTTGCCGAAGGCGGGCACGCCACTGTGGTAAAAGAAACCGCAGCACCCATCATCGTTTGAATGAGGGCAAAATGAATTCGATTATGATCAATCTGGCCGTGGCCGTCGCGGCTTTTGTGAGCGCCTATTTTTTGTCGAATTTTTTGATCAAAAGTAAAATTGCGAAAAGCCGGGGACTGGCTGAGGACATTTTGGAGGAGGCGCGCAAAAAGGCGGAACGCGAGAAGCAGCAAATCCTCATGAAGGCCAAAGAAGAGTCATTGCGCATACGCGACGATCAGGAAAACAAGCTCAAGCAGCGCCAGCGCAAAATGGAGGAGCAGGAAGCGCGGGTTGACGAGCGTGACAAAAAACTGGCGCGCCGCGATGATGCGCTCAAACAGCGTGAGCAGCAACTCACGTTGCGTGAAAATGAATTGGAAACGCAGCGTCTCGCCATTCGCGCCAAAGACAACGAGCTGGAAAAGCTCGTCGCGCAACAAAACCTCGAGCTTTCCAAAATCACCCAACTCTCAGTGGAAGATGCGAAACAGCTTTTGCTCGACAACCTTCGCCACGAGTTCAACAAAGAAGCAGCCGAGATTTACAAGAGCATTATTGATGAGGCGAAGAACAATGCCGTGCGCGAAGCCAAACGCATCCTTACGATGACCATTGAGCGCATTGCTTCGGAGCACGCCTCCGAAACTTCGGTTTCAGTCGTGCCCATTCCTTCGGAAGAAGTCAAGGGCCGCATTATCGGTCGTGAGGGCCGCAACATTAAAGCCTTCGAACAAGCCACCGGCGTGAAGGTGATTGTGGATGACACGCCCGAAGCGGTCGTGCTATCCGCTTTCGATCCCGTGAAGCGTGAAGTGGCGCGGCTTGCGCTCGAAAGACTCATTGGCAACGGCAAAATCCATCCGCAACGCGTGGAAGACATCGTGGCGCAGTGCGAGCAGGAAGTGGAAAAGCAAATTTGGCGCGCGGGGAATGAAGCGGTGGCTTCCACGGGCATCGGCAAGATTC
>JABWAN010000693.1 GCA_013361015.1 Candidatus Zhuqueibacterota bacterium
CTTTGAAAAAATCTTCCATGCGTCACTCCTCTGCTGAGACGACAAAGCATTAGCTTAGAGTCTAATTCAAATCGAAATATGCATCCACAAAACTTCCATCAAACCACTTTTATCGCGGTCGCGCCGAGCGCGGCGCCGACAAGCGCAAAGAGAATTCGGCTGCGTTTGAGCTTGCCATTCTGAATTTCGACTGCCTCCAACTCCCGGTCGGTCTTGTCCCAAAGCTCGCGATAGTGCACATAGCCTGCGCGCTGCAGCGCAATGATAGAGTCTTTTTGCGTGATAATTTCGGACAAGAGCGCTTGCTTCTGTTCAAGCAAAGCGACCATCGTGCTGTCAATCTCGGATTTCTTAGCAAGCTTGAGCGCGCGCTTGTATTGCGCATGTTTCAATAGCCAGAGCGTGTCAAGATTGCTCGGGACGGTAAAACGCTCGCCCGGCAAAACCGGAACGGGAAAAGGAATTTCCCGCTCTTGCGCATTGAGCGCGCCGGCCATGGCCCAACATATCATTAACCCAACGAGCTTCTTCAAGATGCTACTCTCGCCATTGTGATTGCCAAACTATTTGTGGTCCTTCGTTTCTGAAATGCTCTGATCTAGCTCGACCAATTTCTTTTTGGTTGCCGCGATTTTTTCTTCTTCGCGTGCAATCCTGGCTTCCAACTCGATCCGGTAGTTTTGTTTCCAGAAGAGTTCCTTTGCCATGACGACAAATTCATGGTTCGTCTCGTTCTTAAACTCACCTGCGGGCGGAATCTCGTAAATGATATAGACCGGCTCCGTTCCCTCGTTCTTGTAAGTGGCGCCGGGCTTGAGCACGGTGTGGCTCTTTTCGGATGAAGCCGTGAGCACGGAAGATAGGAGGAACAACGTAAGGAGACGCGGCACCAAGTGTTTCATACTCTCACACCTCTTTGGCAAAAAAAACGATGCTGCAGCAAAACTTCTCTGACCTCAATTCAATGCGAATCCACTCTTTTAGGAACCGAAAAGGCGCTGCCCCTCGCGTTGCAATTCAGAAAGGCTCATGTCTTCAACTTGCTGGTCCACCGCTTGGCGTTTCAATCTGAGCAATTCCAGCTTGCCATCTATTATTTCGATCTGGCGATTCAACTCGGCAATTCTGCTCTCCCGTTCTTGCACGCGTGTGAGCAGACGTTCCTGAAAAGCCGCCTCGGTTTCACGCAGTTTCTCGTGCCTTGCTCGAATCTCATCTTCCTTGCTGCCGAAGAGTCCTATAATAAACCGCAAAGGTGCAGCAAGCGCAGCAAACAACATCGTGAGAGGCTGCCACTTGATTATGCCATTGTAGACGAGATAGCCCGAGACCACAACTACCGCGAGGACAAGGAGCAATATGACAAACTTCTTCATAAAAGCGCCCTTTTCTTCATGTCAACAAATGCTGTTGCTCACACTTGATCAACGCCGACATATTTGCCGGCGACCCAGCCTTCAATTTCCACGGCAACACGGTACCAGCCGTTGGCTTCGCTTAAAACCCGCACGCGCGTGCCTTGTAATAGCGGGCGCGCAATTTTTTCTCCCAATTCATTCGGATCCGAACGAATGTTGAGCTTGTTCGTGGTGACGACGCCATTGCTGGGGAAATTGATGATAAGGTTACCTTCATTAGTTTTGCGATCTTGTTTCAAGATGCGATCGCGGAGTTTATCGAGGGGGAAAGCCGGGCCGGGATCGACCTTGCGGCCCGGTGAGATTTCTTCGTGGCCCAAAATATGTTTGATGTTGTATTCTTTAATCAAGAGCCGACAAAGCTCTTCGACTGCAGCAATTTGCGTCTCGGTGAATCTATGCCAGAATCTAGGTGTGCGCTCGTTGCGATGAATTGCCTTGAGCACGTCTTTTTCTTCATAGGTGCGGCCAAACCATGCAGAGTACACGTTGCCACTTTTGGTGAGTATACCGGCATTGTCGATTTCAATGCCAATGGAAAAGCGATTGAAGCCTTCTCGCATCGTGCCATCGGCAAAACGATAGCTGCTTTGCCCCGCATGCCAGGCGATGATATTGAAAGGGATTAATTGAAAAATCCGTCCGTCGCGCGCAATCACGACGTGCGCCGAGGCTTTGACATTCGGATCGGAGAGAGATTCGACCGAGGATTCGGCGTCCCGTCCGGAAGTATAGTGGATGATGATAGTATCAGGAGACATGGGGCCACTACGATTGGGTGATTCAGAATGAATGATCCGCTCACTCCCCTCAGCGTGTAGAACGTGATTTACAACTTTCATGGCAGGTGGCTCCTCATTTTTCATTTAGTTGCGAAAATCTTTTTGCAAAGTCAAGGACATTTTCGTGCGGAAAATTCGCTTGCATCAAATAGAAAGTTTTCCTACTATTGCGGGCTTTTTTTGCACCAACATTTGCATTTGAAAAGAAGGTTTGGTCATAAAATTATCCGCTTCGGGCGGATAATTTTTTGTTACGACAACTGCGCGCATGTTTCAACAACTCACTGATCGTTTTGGCGAAATCTTTCGCCAGCTCAAGGGACACGGCAAGCTGACCCCGGAGAATATTTCGGAAAGCTTGCAAGAAGTTCGGCGCATTCTGCTCGAGGCCGACGTCCATTTCAAGGTTGCAAAAGACTTCGTGGACGCCGTCGAAAAAAAGGCGCTTGGCGTCGAGGTCTTAAAAAGCATCTCGCCTGCGCAGCAGATGATCAAAATAGTTCACGATGAGCTGACTCGGCTGTTTGGTGTGAATGAAGCGCCGATGCGCGAAGCCAACATACCTCCCACGATGATTATGATTGTGGGATTGCAGGGCGCCGGCAAGACCACGTTCTGTGGCAAGCTCGCCAAACATCTCAAGTCGCGCGGCCGCAAGCCACTCTTGGTTGGGGCCGATCTACAACGCCCGGCGGCCGTCGAGCAATTGCAAATCGTTGCGAAAACCGCGGGCTGTGAGTTTTTTTCACAATCGAATTCCACGCCGCTCGAGGTCTGCCGCAATGCGGTAACAACGGCCCGACAGCGTCTGCTTGACGTCGCGATCTTTGACACCGCCGGCCGCTTGCACATCAACGAAGAATTGATGAACGAACTGGTTGCCATCAAAAAGGCGCTGAAGCCGCACGAAATTTTGTTCGTTGCCGACGGGATGACGGGCCAAGATGCGGTCAATACCGCGCAAGTATTCGTGCAGCGTTTGGATTATTCCGGGGTGGTGCTCACAAAAATGGACGGTGATGCGCGCGGCGGTGCAGCGCTCTCGATCAAGGCCGTGACCGGCAAGCCCATCAAGTATATCAGCCTCGGCGAAAAACTGGACGCGTTCGAGAAGTTTCACCCGGAACGTGTTGCTTCGCGCTTGTTGGGTATGGGCGATATCGTCACGCTCGTCGAAAAGGCGCAGCAGGCGGTTGATCAAGAGAAGATTCGCGCGCTGGAAGCAAAACTGCGCAAGGCAGAATTCACGCTTGAGGATTTTCTGGATCAAATGCAGCAAGTGAAGAAAATGGGGCCGCTGCAAAACTTGGTGGAGATGATTCCCGGCATGGGCGGAAAATTGCCGAAGGATGCACAGATTGATGAGAAAGCTTTCGTGCGCACCGAAGCGATTATTCAATCCATGACGCCTTTGGAGCGGGAAAAGCCGCAAGTGCTCAACGGCAGCCGGCGCCTGCGCATTGCCAAAGGCAGCGGCACGAGCGTGCAAGAGGTGAATCGGCTCATCAAGCAGTTCGAAATGATGCGCAAGATGATGAAAAGCGCCAGCGGTCGCAAAGGCCGGTTATTTTAGACTCTGAAAAACATCTAATATTTTGAGTTGCACATTTTCAATTCAAGATCTGCAGCGATCAACTACGATCAACAAATTACAAGGAGGTTTGCATTGGCTGTTCGTCTTCGTCTTCGCCGTATGGGCAAGAAAAAGCAACCGTTCTATCGCATCGTCGCGATTGATTCGCGCGTAGCCC
>JABWAN010000694.1 GCA_013361015.1 Candidatus Zhuqueibacterota bacterium
GATTATCAACAAGGCGAGTTGCAGCCAAAAGTGATAAGGAATTTTGTAAACGGATTTAGCGGATCAAGCGGATGAGCTTGATCAAGTATCTGCTTCATCCGTTAAATCTGCTTACGAAAAGTTTTTGCTTTTAAGAGATTTTAGCGGCGTACCTTTCGCGTATGATTTTTTTGCATCAACTAGTGGGTGATTCGAACAAGGGATTCCAGCTTTGCAAACTGCGGGTTCAGCCGCCTGCAATGCAAAATCGAAGTAGAAAAACTCCGCGCCGCTTGGATTCATGTGCGGCCCGCGGGTTCGAGCACATCTGCGGAGGAATCATGCAACCTCAAATCATGTTCCGGTTGTGCGGCGCGCTCATTTTCATGCGCGCCCTCACGCTCTCTGTCCCGGTTATGGCTCAGCCGATCTACTTCGACGACTCCGCACATGACACAATGAAGCTGGGAAATACTTTCGCTTATGAAATCGGCCTGCGCAAGACCAACGGCAGCATTGCGTATCTCCTCGATAAAACTTCCGGCCAAAGCCTCACCTTTGGCTCGCGTTATGAGCAGCTTTGGGGCGCGGTATTTCCCAACGCGCCGGTGAATTACATTGGCGGAGCGAGTTATCATTCCACCGGCGCAAATAAGTTCGCATATCAATGGAAAGACCTTGATAAACTTTTAACACTGTCCTACAAACCGGACTCGTCTGCGCAGCAACGCGTGACTGTTGAAGTGAAAATTACCGCCTCACCCGAGGCCTACTTCGATCTTCAACTATATCTCCAAAACGAATGGGGTGCTACTTTGGATTTCGTGCTTTTTCCCTCCGATCTGGTTTTCAAAGAAGCGGAGGTAGAAACGGCTCTGCTTCCCATTATGCCCGGGATCATGTTGGAGCCTTCGTTCTTCACACAAGGCCGCAGCTATGGCGCGCGCTATCCCGGCAGCGGTGTGTTTGCCGATTATATTTTCATGCAACTCCGCAACGGCGCGCTCGCGCTTTATTCGCTCTATGATGATGGCCCGGTGCCCCTCGTCGAGCTCGGCTTCACGCACGATAACCAATATCTTCCGCAGAGTACTTTTCTCACGCACAACTTCCGCATCGCGCTCGCGCACGGCGGCGAATGGGCCAGCCCGGTGGTGCGCATGCGCGTGGGCGAAACCTTGCCGAAAACCATCACAGCTTTTCGTGATGACAACACACTTGCACATTTTCCAAGCATTGCGCAAAAGCTCGGCGCAGATTGTAATCGCATCGCGCAATCGCCCTTGCTGAAAGCCGACTTTTGCCAACTTGCCGGGCCGCCATTCAACTTGCCTAAATTCACGGCGTACGACAGCCTGCTCGCGCAATTGCCCTCGCCCGCGATCTTGCACCCGGTCGCGTTTCAACCGCGCTGCTTCGACAACAACTATCCCGACTTCCTACCTCCCAATCCGAGCTTCGGCACAACGACGGAATTGCGTGCACTGTTCCAAAAGGCACAGGCTTTGGGATTGTTCGTAATGCCCTATATCAATCCGACGTGGTGGGATGACGAATCGCCCACATTGAGAAATCTTCCGCCGCCGCTCGCGATCAATGACATTGCGGTTTTGGACAAGAACGGCGATCCGGTTTATGAAAGCTACGGGGCAAATGGTGGCTATGTGGCCTCGCCGTGTGCGCCGTTCGTGCAAGCGCGCGTCGATCGGTTGTTGCGTGAGATGACCGAAGGCTTGCCCAGCGCTCTTGTGTTCGAAGATCAAATCGGCGCGCGGCCCGGCTATTTTGATTTCAATGCCGCGTGCGCGACGCCGCGTTCCTACATGCACGGCTGGCGCGAGCACACACGGCGACATGCAGCCAAACGTCTTGCGACCGAGCAAGGCTACGATCGTTTGCTCGAAACGGAGATCGCATTTCACGGCAGCGTGCTCTTGAACGATCGCCGCGGCGAGCTGGATCAATGGTGGGGCCACGGCAACTGGCGTTACTATCCGCTTCTTTCGCTCATGGCGCACGACAAAATCTTGCTCTATCAGCATGACTTGGCGGAAGAAACGATGGCGCACGACAAGGCCACGCTGAGTTGGAATCTCGCGTTCGGTTACATGCTCAGTTATGATCTTCACACCGGCCAAATGCGCGCGCCGGCGTGGCGCGCGCTGGTGGCAATATTTCAAAAGCACGTGGCGAGCCGCTACGCGGGTGAGAGCATGACGGACTATTTCAATCTCACGGAAGAAGCCACGCAGAGCGATTTTGAAAGGGTAACGGTGGTCACGAATTGGAGTCCCTCGGCTTCGTATGCGATTGCCTCACACGTGTTGCCGCCCCAAGGCGTGTTGGTCACGAGCAACGACGGCAAGCTGACCGCGGGCATTTTCACACGCTTCAACAACGCGGATTTAACATTCGGCGAGCACTATCTTGTCGTGAAAGAATCCGCGCAGAGCGATAGCATTCAAGTTTGGCAACCCGGGGGATTCAACACTTCCTTAACTGTGACACGCCCCACGCCATGGCTTGATCCGTCCGCTATTCATGTTTATGCCGTTGCGCAAGACACCGTTTTTGAAGTTGCAAAGACCATCGCTGCAGCCACAATCACTTTCGAATGGCGGCGCTCCGTTGCCGGAATCGTGGTCGATCAATATCTGCTCATCTCCGATGGCGGCAATCAATTGGATGAAACTTCTTCCGAACACCCTGCGGCCTTTCAGCTTTTTCCGAACACGCCCAATCCGTTTCATGAACGCACGAGGCTCTCCTTTGCGCTGGCGCAAGCAAGTTGGGTGAAGCTGGAGATTTTCAATCTGCAAGGCCAGCGCATTGCGACGCCGGTGAATGAGCATTATGCCGCCGGCCGGCATGAAGTAACTTATGCCGCGAAGAATTTGCCGAATGGAATTTATGTGATTCGCGCGCAGGCGGGGAGGGTTGAAGAGAGCAGGAAGCTGTTAATCTTGAGAAGGAACCATCTGCCTTGACGAAATCGCCTTCGAACGCTGATTGCCTTCTGCAAACTAAGATAGGGATTTCTCTCATGAACGAACACCCGCCACTTGCATCGAGGAAGTCGGACTTGCGCGCAACGATCTCAAATCAATACCGAAGCCCTCTCGCGCAAGTCCGGCTTCGCTCACTCCTCGTTTTCTTTTTCATCCTCCATCTTCAAACCTCGATCCTCGCGCAGTCCACTTGCACTCCCGCGTGGCAGGGCCAGCTTCTTATTGATGCTGAAAATCTTTCAAACTGGCGAGTGGAGGAGGATAATGGCTCGTCCGGCTCACTCGCAAGCGTGAATGGCTTCATCGGCAATGCGGTGCAGCTCGATTGGAACATCGGCAGCGGCGATTGGGTGCAAGCGAGATATGATTTCCCGCGGCCAATCGATCTCTCGCAGCAAGATCTTTTCGGGTTGAGCTTGCGCGGCAGCGCGTTGAATATCGCCAATCGCGTCAGCCTTATGTTTGCCGACGTCAACAACGTTTTCTTCGGTGTGGATTGCGACGGCGCGCACCTCATTCACGTGTGGATGAAGAATCTGCCTTTTCCCAAAAAGATGTTCTATTACTTCTTCACTAGCCCGCCGAATCCGAATCTGCACGAGATTGATTGGTCGCAGATCAATCGCTTCTTCGTCGTGGTCAAGCGCCCGCCGAGTGCGATTGGCCCGGGCGGTGGCAGCGGCCAGATCGCGATCGATCATCTGCAAGCCGATCGTGCCGCAGATTGGCCGCGGCAACAAACCTTCGAAACCGTGCAGACTAATCGTGCCGCGGCGCAAAAGGCAGTGGAATACATACTCAGCCAGCAAAAGAGCACCGGGCTGCTCGTTTCGTGGAAGGAAGAACAGCCGCAGTTGTCGCATCTGTATGATCAAGCTTTGGCGTTGATCGTTCTCACTTGCGAAGGCATTTGGAACGGAAACGCTCCCACACGAAATTCCCCCCTTGAGGGGGGT
>JABWAN010000695.1 GCA_013361015.1 Candidatus Zhuqueibacterota bacterium
ACCTATCGAGTCAGTCATGAAACTAGTTGATTACCAGTGCCTTCATTGCCGCCGTCAATGGGTCGCCATAGAAAATTGGATCAACCTTTTCCATAATGTCTCCCGAGACCTCAAGAAAATTGCGTTTATTTTCTAGTGGAATCAACGCGCGGCGGGCGCCGTTGTCCATGCCCATTTGCAGAGGTTCAGAGAGCGACCGAACGGCCTTGATATTGCCCTGAATGCTGAGGTCGCCAAGAATCAAGAGACCGGGTAATGCCGAATGTTTCTTTAGCGCCGAATAGATCGCGACAATCATCGCGATGCCGGCTTCGCACGAGATGTGATTGGCCAGCAGATCGACGGCTTCAACGTAGAAGTCCGTCGCCTCAAAGGTCTGTGCAATTCCCATGTTGATCTTGTGACCCTGTAGATAAGCAAACGCGCGCTGCATGGATTCTTTCATGGCGGCGTCAGCGCTTCCTCCGATCTTTAGTTTCCCGGTTCCAGGAGAACACCCAACTTCGAGACGATACAGCCCAAGCTTACCTTGATCATCGACCGAAGCGGCGTAAACCGAACCTGGCGAGAGCGGATCCGCCGAGATCAACCCGCGGCCTCCTTCCTCCGGCACTCCGACGTAACGCTCTTCGCGCGTCTCGTTGTCGATGTACGAAAAGGAAGTTTGGTAGTACTCGAAGGATCCCATTTTCTTCAATTGCTCTTTCACCCGTCGGCGGCCTTCGAGCGCCAGCTCGGCAAGCTCGATCATTTCTTCTTTGGCAATTTCACCATGCGGATAAATGAGCTTGATCAAACCGGCCACAGTCTTGCGCACGGCTTTCACGTCACGCGCATTCAAATGCGAGCCCAGCGAAAAATAGTGGTCGAGCGTTTCGGTGAAACTGTGCCTGCGCAGCTCCCGCAAAGCTTCGGCCAGATAGTCCACCACGAAGCCGTAGTGGTCGGTGAAGAACTCGACCCGCATCTTGGGAATGTCCCATCCTGGCAGGTAGAAATGAAGTCGGTCGAGAAAGGCCATGTCTTCACGAATGATATCCGGCAGAGGGATGAACAAATGCGAGGAGCGAACCATGACGTCCACCGGTTGGTTGGTGTTGCCAAATAGTGCTATCGAAGCGGCGCCGGACATGGCATCTTTGCCTCGGGCAAAAGTGCCGGACTCGCAATAGGTCTTGAGCGTCGTCACCACCTCTTTCTGCATCTTCTGGAGATCCGCCACTTCGTCAAAAGCGATGGCATCCCATAATCCGACTAATCCCATCTTGCCGGTGGCCATGTTGTAAAAAAGATTAGCCACCGTCGTGGATCCGGTGAGCAGGATGGAGTATGGCGACAATTCTTGATAGGCAAACGATTTTCCGGTTCCGCGCGGCCCCAGCTCAATCAGATTGAAATTCTGCTCGCAGAATGGGATGAGCCTTGCCAGAAATAGCAGCTTGAGTCGCTTGCTGAAATGCGCCGGCTCTAATCCGATGCTGCGGATAAGAAGATCGATCCACTCCTCGGTGCTGAACTGCCGCCGGCCCTCGCCAAATTCTTTGAGATCGAAGCTGCCGAGTTGAATCGGTCGCATGTCGTCAATCCAAAAGGGGCTGCGTTTGCCGGTGGCGGTTTCATCGTACTGATGGCGCAGTTCCACTTGTGCCCAAATGCCGCCGAGCAGAAGGCGATCAAACTCTCGAACAAAACGCTCCGGTACATGCACGTATTTATGGCCGAAGTTGATGATTTCAGCCCAATACTTGTCGTCCTCGGAAAGATAGCGGACTTTGACTTTGTCGATGATGGTGTGCGTGCCTTTTTCCCGCACAAATGATTGCGCTTTGTTGGCCTCGTCCGGGCGCACGAAGTTTTCGGCGAGTGTCGAATTGACAACTTTCAAACCCGCATCGATGGCCACGGGATCGTCGGTGGCGCAGTATTTACCGAGCAGATATTCCAGCACGAAAACCGGCACATTAGCGCCGACTTTCACTTTTCGCACCAAATCTTTGCGCACAACTTTGCCGGCGAAGATTGAGGCAGCTTTGCGATCAAGTTCAGGCATGTGTTCTCCTTCTTGTAAAGCCTCCCAAACAGCATGTCATGCCGGAGGCAGTTTTTTCCACATTGACATCATATGCGCTGCGAAAGAAATCCTTCCCGGATGACATTCAATTGTTGTTGGCAGGACAAAAAAACATGACGCGGTTTGAGCTAAATGGAAATCGTTATCTCCATCTTTTCCACGCGCGCCAGCTCGATTCCACTAATGGCATCAAGCAAATGGACCGTGACGGACTTCTGAGAAGTCTCTTTCGTCATCAGCATGGTCACCGTATTCGGCTCTATTGTATTCGGTTCTGATTCGGCCTTTTTGAGCTGAACGTCGCCCGTGCCATCCTCAAATCCATACGATGCGCTCACCGGGGTTGATAGCGATTCCGTTTTCGCGCGAATCTCGAGCCGAACTCTCGGCGGCACCAACTCGAACAAGCTCGTGCTGGTTCCTTTGATCTGTACCGAGAAAAACCGTGTGCTGATCTTCTGGCTGCCGGGAATCAGTTCCCATGCAATCTCACTTGTAAGCGCGGGCGGTTTCGTTTTCCTGGCGCTTAGCGTAATCACGGGAATGATCAGCTCCTGTGGCGACATGCCGCCATGAAAATAGGCGCGGCTGCCGCTCTTCGCTTTGAAGCCGGCAAAATTCCAGGGCACGGCAATTTCCAGATCAGAACCCAAGCCAAAATCGGCGAGACGGGCACGAAGATAGGACGGTGCACTCGTTCCGCCACGACCCACCCACGCGCGGCGATTCAGGTAGATCGTTTCGCCGCCTGGCGCCTCAATTTTCATATCACTTTCCAACTCTTCACCGAACAGATAACCGTGGTCTGCGGCAATGATAAAGTGCTGCACGCCCAGCTCGCTGAGCACACGCAAAGCTCGGCGCAGCTCGTGCAGAATTTCATCCATGGTGCGCCGGGCCAGCGTGATATTATCGCCCTCGCAAAGTTGATCAATTTCCTGCGACGTCACGAGAATGAGTTGGGCGCTGCCGATAGCTTCTCGCACTTTCTTGCGCGGACGCGGGAGCAGCTCCTCCAGCTTGGCCTCAAGAACCGGCACGCCGGCGCTATTTTTGAGTAAGCTCACCCGCTCCTTGCGGTCTTTGACAACGTCATCGTTAATCGCCAGGGCCAGTTTCTCGTCACGCGTCGAGACGACGGCAGCAGTTTCTGCGCCGGGAAGAAGCGCGGCCATGCCAACCGCCGTGATGGTCGGCACCGCAGCGAAGGCCGCCACAATGTGGAGGTCTTCGAACTCCGTCGCAAGTGACTGAGTCAGTTCGAACGCCATTTCATAGCGCAGCGCATCCACCCAGACGTATGCGGTTTTGCCCTCGCTGAGCTGAGGCCTGACTTTGCGGACGTAGATTTCGGTCTGACGAAACACCGCAGGAACTTGATAGCGCCCCTCCCGAAACTGCCGCAGAAATTGCTCCGCCAATACGCCTCCGACTTGCGTGTATCGATTTCGCGCTTTGGCGACGAGCTGCTGCAAGTGCCCGTGGCTATCGTCAAAATCAAAATTGTGAAAGCGGCGCTCTAAATGCCGATGCTGGGAGTCAAACAAGCACCAGGGCTGTTCGCCGGAAGTATACCTGGCGAAGATGGTTTCGCCATCCTTTGCAGTTTTGAGCTCAGCCTCAATTCGATCAGCTTCGCGCAAGAGTTGGCCGCATACCACGATCAGAGCCCAGCGGGCTTGCACTGCCGGCCTCAGCTCCGACCAAAAACTCGACTGTCGTCGCCGTGCCAATTGCAGCAACTCATCGGTGGCGGATTGCAGCAGCATGGACTCAACACGGCGCTGCAGGGCGCTTTCGATCTCCAGGAAAGTTTCAACCTGGGTAATCTGATCCGGCTTGAAATCAATCGCCGCAAGGC
>JABWAN010000696.1 GCA_013361015.1 Candidatus Zhuqueibacterota bacterium
GTCGAATCTCGAATTGGCGCGCTTGCGCGAAAGCGTCGGCGCTTCCGGCCGCTCGGATGTTTATCGCTGGGAGAGCGAGGCCGCCACCAGCCGCAAGAACGTCATCGACGCCAACGCGCAGGTTGAAGTCGCCAAGATCGAAATGAATCGCATCTTGAACCGTCCGCTCGAAGAGCCATTTGCAACGGAAGAAACGGCAACCGATGATCCGGCACTCATCACCGGCGAGAAAAAAATCTTCGCCTATTTCGACAATCCGCGCACGTTCGATGTTTTTCGCGACTTCATGGTGCAAGAGGGTGTGAGCGCCGCGCCGGAATTGCAGCAGCTCGATGCCGCCATCGCGGCGCAAAAGCGCGCGAAAGCCGCAACGAGCCGCGCGTTTTGGGTTCCGACCGTTGCTTTGCAGGCAAAAGTGAACAATGTTTTCTCGCGCAGCGGCGCCGGCTCCGAAGGTTTTCAACTTCCGCCGTCCATTCCACTGACTTTTCCATCAGCGCAGGATTTGAATTGGAACGTCGGGTTGCAAATCTCGCTGCCGCTTTTTACGGGATTGAATCGGGTGGCAGAAGATGAACAAGCGCGGGTGGAGTTGGATCGGCTGGTACTGGAACGTGAATCGGCGCAGTTGGCAATCAGCCAACGCATTCGCTCGGCCACGCACATCGCCGGCGCCTCACACGCCGGCATCGAGCAAGCGCGTTCGGCTGCCGAGGCGGCGCGAAAAAATTTGGAACTGGTGACGGATGCCTATCGCAGCGGCGCCGTCGCGATCGTCACGTTACTCGATGCGCAAAACGCCGCGCTGGTTGCGGAGCAAGCCGCAGCCAATGCCGTCTATGGTTTTCTCATCGACTTGATGCGGGTCGAGCGTGCCATCGGGCAGTTTTATTTCTTTAGAACCGAACAAGAGAAGCAAGCGCTGTTCAACCGGCTGGAGGAGTTTTATCGCAAGGCGGGAGTTCGTTTGTAGTGGCGCCTTCAGGCGCAGATGTGCCAATCGGGTCGTTCAACTTTCAGCGAAGAATTGTTTATCAACCTCTTCGATGAGAAAGGATAGGTTCGGATTTATGAAAGAAAGATTGGGCGCTGGAATACGGTGGTGTTTGATGTCAGGATGAATATGCTTATGATGTGGATGTGTGGATGCCAGTGAGGGATCGTCGGGATGCTCTTGAGAATCGTACCAATACTGTCGTTCATTGTCCTTATAAACGACGTAGCCGTAACCTGTAATCCACTCGTCCAAATCAAAGTCCAGCGCCTCACGAATTTGAAGCTGAATGCCGTTAGCGAAATGGATATTGCCGGCAAGCGTGACAAGCTTGCGGCCAGCAGGAATGAGCACTAAATCAGAATACTCGATATGATCAGACAGCTCGGCAATGCCATAAATCATCGCCTCATATTCTTCACGTGACAGTTTCATGGATATGCATCTGATTGAGATTTCTGATGGCCGGAGATTCTTTGAACATCAAAGCGCGATAGCGCCGAAGTCTATCCAATTTGCTTTTGTAATATCCGGCCCATTCGGCGAAATCCAAATTGCCATCATCGTCGAGCCATCCGCCCGAGTAGGCATCGAAAAAATATTCCGAGAGCAAGCCGTACTGCTTTTCAAACTGCTGGCACTTGTTTTCGGCGGCGTGTAAATCTTCGATAATTTCTTGAATTTTAGTATTCATAGGATTGCTCATGTCTTCATCAGAAATTTTGGTGCTCAAGCATGTTCATACGCTTGCAAGAATTCGTCACGAGCGGTTTTTGTCTGCAGGCAAATCGTTCTTGAAAGTTTCGAGGTGAAATTGAATGGCGGGCTTGGCGTCGGCTAAAGCCTCTTCATATGTATCCCCTTCGCCAACGACGGCACCTTTTAAGCCAAGCGGATAGGCAACATAGCCGCCGGGAAATTTATCAACAAGAACTTTGAATTGTCTCATAATGAAGATTCCTGTTGGAATTTCAAGCCTATAACCGGAAGTAAATAGCAACAATTATCAACGTACGAAATAACATGCTCAAAATCAAGCCGTCCATGCTTGCTCAGATTACACCCGCGAATTACACCTTTCGGTGCATGACGCTACACCCAACCGTTTGTTATATTGATCATGTAAGTTGGTTTGACTCGAATCCGGCGAATGTACTTCATCATAATTTGGAGAAAATAACATGAAAAGAATTCTCAACACATTTTGCGTTGCGGCCATTGCCCTGACTTTGCTCACCGCTTGCAGCAAACATGAAGAGCGCGTTGTCCAACCGACACCGGTGACGGTGTGGACGGTTGCCAACATGGCCGGTGAAAACGGCCTGCGCTATTCCGCCAACATCAAGCCGGATGTGCAAGTCGATCTCGCATTCAAAGCCAGCGGCTATGTCGAGGAGATTTTTCAAGTGACCGGAGTTGATGGCCGCCGGCGCAATGTGCAGGAAGGCGATTTTATCAAAAAAGGCACGGTGCTCGCGCGAGTGCGCGCTAATGAATATCGCGACCGAGTCGCCGAAGCGCAAGCCGGACTCACCAAAGCCAAGTCGGATTTCGATCGCGCTGCCAAGTTGTTCGAGAATCAATCCGTTTCCAAGGCGGATTACGACGCGGCTTATGCCGGCTACACCTCGGCGCAAGCGCGCTACGATCAAGCCGCGCAAGCGCTGCGAGATTGCGCGTTGCAGGCACCAATGGACGGTTACGTGTTACGCCGAAACATCGAAGTCGGAACGTTGGCGGCGCTCGGCATGCCCGGTTTCATACTCGCCGATACGCGCGCGGTCAAAGCCGTCTTCGGCGTGCCGGACATGATCGTCGGCCAAATGAAAATGGGCGATTATCAAACCGTCACCACCGAAGCCTTTCCCGGCGTGGATTTTCGCGGCCGCATTACGCGCGTCGCGCCTTCGGCGGATCCAAATAGCCGCGTTTTTGAAGTGGAATGCACGATTCCGAATCCGGACAATCGCCTCAAAGCCGGCATGATCGCCGCACTGAAAATTGCGGGGCAAGCCTCTTCGCCTTCGGCGATGTTATTGCCGCTGAATGCGATCGTGCGCCCGCGCAACGATCCGAAAGGCTACGCGGTTTTTGTTGTGGAAGAATCAGATGGCAAATCCACCGCGCGAGAGAGAAAAATAAATTTGGGAGACGTGGTCGGAAACTCGATTGCAGTGAATGCGGGATTGCAAGGCGGGGAAAAAGTGATCGTGCGCGGCGCGACGCTGGTGGTGGATTCGCAGGAAGTGCGGATTATCCCGTAGCGCACTTTTATTCAGTTTTTCTTGAAGAAAATCAAATAAGCTGAATTTTAAGCCGTTTTCCCAATACTGCGGCAGCACGCTCCAAACTATGCAAAGTGACAGAGCCATTTTGAGGATCGAGCAAACGATCGAGCGCAGCACGGCTGGTTTGCATACGCTTCGCCAGCGTAGCCTTGGAAATGTTGTGACTTTCCATAATTTGGGCGAGCTGAAAAGCAATGACTCGTTTGACGGCTACGGCTTCCGCTTCTGCGAGCAAGCCCTCTTCTTCAAGAAACTTGTCAAAACTGCTGCCGAGATTTTTTTTGCTCATAGGTTTCTCCGTAGAGTTGACAATCGCTTTCGTGCAAGGCTCAGATCAGTTGGCGGCATTTTTTGAGATTTCTTGATAAAGCCGTGCAAGAGCACCATAACGTTTTGATGAACCGTAAAGAGCACACGAGCAATCCGATTGTCCAAATCGGATCGAACTTCCCATAACCCGGTCTCGATTTTTCGAACCAAAGGCATTCCCAATGGCCAGCCAAACTGCACAGTTTTGATGTCTTCGCCAATGACCTTCTTTTCAGCTCGTGGCAGACTTCGCAGCCATTCTCGAACAGGTTCCCTTCCAGAATCGGTTCGATAAAAAACGACCTGCAATCGTAGGTGATCGTTCATTTGAATATAATGTA
>JABWAN010000697.1 GCA_013361015.1 Candidatus Zhuqueibacterota bacterium
GATCTTTCCGCGGAAAATGCCGTCTCGCTCAAATATCAATTCGAGCAAACCGGCGGCGGCGAAGAGCCTGATCCCGGCGACGATCTCGTCATTGAGTTTCGCGATGCCTTCAACAATTGGATCGAACTGGGGCGCCATCCCGGCAGTGAAGGCGGCCTGCCGGTGTTCACACGCAAAGAAATCGTGCTGCCGCCCAGTGCGTATCACCGCGATTTTCGCGTGCGCTTTCGCAACCTCGGCGCACCCGGCCTGGACGATTGGTTCGTCGACGACATTCTGCTCGACGTGTTCGCGCCCTCCGACATCGAAGTTGTGCCCACGGCTTTGAGCGTGAAATTGTTTGAAGATGATGAAGCCACGCGCGGCGTGACGCTTAACAACCTCGGCGTGGGCGATTTGTTTTATCGCTTGCGCATCGTGCCGCCGGAGTTTCAAAATGCAAGCGGACTCGCGCCGAAGTATCCCACCTCATTCTATAAAACCGTTTTGCTCAAGGGTGAAAACGATTGGCGGCGCGGCCGCGACGCGACGCTCGGGCGGGGCGGCCCGGATAATTTCGGCTACACGTGGCGTGATAGCGACGATCCTTCCGGCCCGGATTTCGTTTGGGAAGATATTTCAGCGACCGGCGCACGCATTCCCGATCTCGGTGACGACGAGAACGTGGGTTTCTATAGCGTTGGCTTTGCGTTTCCGTTTTATGATTCGGTGTTCACGCAGTTTCGCGTGTGCAGCAACGGTTTTATTTCCTTCACCAGCGATGCGGTATCCTTTAGCAACAATCCCATTCCGAGCGTGAACAGCATTAACGATTTGATCGCGCCGTTTTGGGACGATCTCGACCCGCGGCCCGGCGCGGTGTATTATCACAGCAACGGCCAGCGCCTCGTGGTGCAATGGCAAAACGTGGTGCGCACGGGCAGCAGCGATCCCTTCACGTTTCAGCTGATTTTGTTTGCCAACGGCAACATACGGTTTCAATACTTGCAGATGGGCGCGTCGAATAATTTTGCCACGATTGGCATGCAAAACCACGACGGCTCCGACGGCGTCGAAATTGCGTTCAACACAACTTATGTGAAAAACAATCTCGCGGTACAAATTGAGCGGCCGGCGAGTTGGCTGTCATATTCCCCCAAGGTCGGCATGCTCACGAGCGGCGGCACGCTCGATCTCGCCATCCACTTCAGCGCGAGCGGTTTGCAGCCCGATTCATCGTATCGCGCGGAATTGCGCATCGAGAGCAATGACCTCGACGAGCCGAGCGTGGCGGTGCAGCTCACGCTCGAAGTTTTGGCGCTCGGTGATTCGACGGGCCACTTTCCGCCGCCGGAAACCACGGCGGTGAAGTATCCCATCGTCATTGCTGAGGCTTTAATCGATGGCGAAGCGCTCGCGAGCGGCGATGAAATCGGCGTGTTTACTTCCAGCGGCAAAGTCGCGGGCGCGCTCGTGTGGCAACGCGCGCAACCGGGCCGCGTAGTTGTGTATGGCGACGATCCGGCCACGCCGGACGTCGAAGGCTTCCTGCCGGGCGAGCCTATGTACTTTCGCATTTGGGACAGCAGCCGCAACGATCGCGATTACCCCGCGACCGCGAATTACATGCGCGGCGATGGCCGTTTCGGAACCGCGGATTCAGCGCATATTTCCGTGCTCGAAGCCACCACGACTTTCGCGCGCCAAAAAGCTTTGCAATCGAATTGGAGCTGGATTTCGTTCAACGTGCAGCCGGCGTCAACGGACATCGAAGAGTTGTTGGCCGAGACGAAACAACTGCGCATCATGAAAGACGGCGCCGGACACACGTTCATTCCGAACTTGATCAACACCATACAAAACCTCGATCCGCTTGCGGGCTATAGCGTGTATCTCGCGGCGCCGGATTCCATTGCGATCAGCGGAGAGGAAGTGCCGCCCTTCACACCGATACCTTTGCAAGCGGGTTGGAACTTCATCAGCTATTTGCCGGTGCATGACATCCTCGCGCCGCGCGCGTTGCATTCAATTTACGACCAGCTTGTGATTGCGAAGAATGACCTGGGAGGATTTTTCATTCCGAGCGTGGGCAACATAAATACGATTGGCGACATGGCGCCGGGCGAGGGCTATAAAGTCTATATGAGCGCGCCCGACACTCTGGTTTATCCTCTGGCCGAATTGCCAAGTGCGCAGCCCAAGGTTGTCGCGACCACGAAAATCTCTTTCGGAGCGATGCCGCAACATTTCAAGGCCATGCAGCGCGGCAGCGATAACTATATCGTCATCGTGCAAGCAGCGAAGGTGCAAGGGGCATCGTTGCGAGCTGGAGATGAGATTGGTATCTTCACGAAGCACGGCGAGTTGGTGGGCGCGGGGGTGTGGCCGCAGAGTGGTGCTTTGGGAATCGCAGCATGGCGCGCGGAGATGAATAACGAAGAAGCGCGTGGCTTCGAACTCGGCGCACCGATGCGTTTCAAAATATGGCGGCAAGAAGACAATCTCGAAGTCGAAATGCTCGGCAGTTTTCAGCGCGGCGACGGCGCGTTTGGAAGCGAAGCCTTTGCACTGGTGGAGCTGCATGACAGCGCATTGCCCGAAACTTTTGCGTTGGAACAGAACTATCCCAACCCGTTCGCGCGTTCGAATGGCGCTGCCGGGCTCGCAACCACGATTCGCTATGCCTTGCCGCAACCGAGCCACGTGACGATTCGCATCTATGACGTGCTCGGCCAGCTTGTGCGCACGCTGCAAGACGAGCCGCAGATCGCGGGTTTCCATCGAGTGCAATGGGACGGCCGCAACGCCGCAGGCCGTGAAGTCGCCGCGGGAGTTTATTTCTATCGCATGCAGGCCGGGAAGTTTGAAGCGACGCGCAAGCTTGCCATTGTAAGATAACACTTGGAATGGTGGATTGTTGGAGTAATAGGTCTTTGGAAGGCCATTACTCCAACAATCCATAACTCCATCACTCCAGTTTAGATTCATGCAGCAAGCCACGAAAACCCTCACCATCTCGACGAGCCGCATCGGGCTTTATGAATTCACCGAAGCGGCCTTTGCTTTCGTCAAGGAAACGAAGATTTCAACGGGCTTGCTCACGCTCTTTGTGCAACACACCTCGGCTTCCCTGCTCATTCAAGAGAATGCCGATCCCGAAGTGCAGCGCGATCTTGAGAGATTCTTTCAGCGTCTCGTGCCGCACGGCGATCCGCTCTTTCGTCACACCAGCGAAGGCCCGGACGACATGCCCGCACACGTGCGCGCCGCACTCACGGCCACTTCATTGAGTATTCCCATTCAAAGTGGAAGACTGGCGCTGGGCACGTGGCAGGGCATTTATCTCTACGAACATCGCACCGCGCCGCACCGCCGGAAAGTGGTGCTGCAGGTGATGGGGGAGTAATGTTTCATGCCCATCCACCAAAGCGATCGTTTCAAAATAACATTCATGCAACGGCTTGGCCGTTGCATTCTAAACTTAAAACCTCGGCTCAGCCGAGGTTGGAGCACTTTTATCGCTTCACCACCCGAGGAGGGAGTTCATGTTTCATCGCCATCGCGTCTTGGCATTCACACTAACAATTTTTGCCACTTCGCTCTTCGCACAGTCTTTCGAATTTTTCCCCGGCGCGAAGTATGATCCGAAAATTCCTACACTCAAAAGCGTGGTCGGGCATGATCATGCCGAGCGCATCACCATGCACCATGAAGCGGAGAAATATATTTTCGCGCTCAATCAAGCTTCGCCGATGATTCAGGTCGTGCGCTATGCGGAAACGTGGGAAGGCCGGCCGCTGTATTATCTCATCGTCGCTTCGGAAGCGAATCAAGCGCGCGTGGCGGAAATCAAAGCCGGAATGCAAAGGCTTGCAGATCCGCGCAAGGTTTCGGCAACGGAAGCGGAGGCGCTCATCAAATCTTTGCCTGCGATCACGTGGCTCACTTAC
>JABWAN010000698.1 GCA_013361015.1 Candidatus Zhuqueibacterota bacterium
CGTGCCTTTGCTCGCCGCGTTGCTGGGCCGCTATCCCGAGCTAGTGGAATCGATCTACACGCAAGGTTTCTACGCTTTGCTCACGCGCGTATTCACAGCATGCACCAACCTCTTCTCCTTTTCAATCTCCGAGCTTGCACTTTACGCCTTCATTGCGAGCGTGCTCGCTATTTTAATCCTTGCCGCGCGCCGGCGCGCGTGGAAGAAAAATTTCTATCGGCTCCTGCAACTCGCGGCGCTCGGCGTCACGTGGTTTTATGTGAGCTGGGGCTTTAATTACGCGCGGCTGCCGATTGCGGAGCAACTTCATTTGCCGCAAACGCCTGCGGATAGCCTCGCCTTGCGCGCAGAGGTGCTGTGGAGTTTACAGAGCACGAATGCACTGTGGCGGCCGGCGCCGGCGTGGCAGATGCCGGCGCTCGATCAAGAGCTCGAAACATGCTATCGGCGCGTGTTCGAGAAGCTGCCGATCAAACTCATGCCCGGCTCGCGCCGCCCGAAATTTTTGCTCGTGCCCGCGCTCTTCTATTACACGCAAACCTCGGGCATGTTCGGGCCGTTCTTTCATGAAGTGCACCTCAATTCCGATTTGTTGCCGCTGGAGCTGCCGTTTGTGCTCGCACATGAAAAGGCGCATCAAATGGGCTTCGCGCGCGAGTCCGAAGCAAATTTTCTGGCCGTGCTCGTGTGCTTGGCGAGCGCGGACTCGGCCATCAATTATTCCGGACACTTTGCTCTGGTGGGAAGATTCGCCGCGCTCGCGGCACAATTCCGCGACGGCGATTCTTTGCTAAAATCGCTGCGCCCCGAAGTGAAAGGCGATTTCAAAGCGGTGCTCGCGCGTTATCAAAAATATGCCGGCCCGATTTCGGAATTCTCGTACGCCACTTACGACGCCTATTTGAAAGCGAACCAAATCAAGACCGGCGTCGCCAACTACGGCGAGGTCGTGGAACTCGTCATGCGTTGGCGGAGGAAAGAGAAAGATTTGTCGAAAGAGGCGACGCACTTTTGAAGTGCGTCGCCTCTCCACCACCGCGCTTTTTTTGTCTTGTCGCTGCTTCACCGAGGGTTCTTCTCTGCTTGTTTACCGAGGTGGCCTCTGCGCGCGAGGTGACTTGAAGCCGAGCGCATCATCCCGCGCTCGCGCGGAAATTTTCAAATCAACCTTTCGATTTTGCGCGACTCCTCTGCTTGCGCAAGCGCTGCAAATTCTGGTTCGCCGCTTTGCCAAAATTCTTTTGAGCATTTGCCACGGCTTGGAACAATGCACTTGAGGGTGGCGGCACCGGCAGCGTCATCACACTCGCGAACGCTTCGTTATACCATTTCTCCCACGCACGTAAAATCTTTTCTTCTTCCCCAAAGGCAGAGCTTTTATCCTGTGCGCGCGCCAAAGCCGCGCGACTGTTTTGCATTTCATTCGCCATGCGCCAAACGGCGCGCTTTTTTGCACAAGTTGAAATCTTGATTGCCGGCGTGGCGCCAATATTTTTGCAGCACCGCGACGGTTTCGAGTGCAAGCTTGCCCTCAATGCGGGGCGCGAGAGTATTGAGATAACCGGCGAGTTTGTCGGGAGCGGATTGCGAAAAAACCGGTGCAATAAAAGAAAGGTTGAACCATAAAGGAAGAGTCTTTGCAAAATAGCAGGACAAACGATTCGACGTCGAAATGGGCAAAGCCGGCTCCTCGCATTGGTGCGTTTGGGGTTGTGCAGAACGATTTCGCTATTGTGGCAGATAAAAAATTTTGCGCGTGAATTGCACCTTTCCCCATTTCACTTCCACGAAATACACTCCGCTTGTCACGCGTGGAGTATTGGGCAGCCATTGCGCTCGCCAAGTCTCTGCAGTTTCTTGCTGCAAATTAAGTTCGGCGACGACCGCGCCGAGAAGATTATAAACCCGCAGCCGTGGCGCCGCGCGGAAGTGAGCGGCATTCGCGTTGACCCTCACCGTCACTTGTTTTGCAAACGGATTGGGATAGGCATGCAACGAAAAAGCACGCGGCGCTTCGGCGCGCAAGTCCACATGGGCTTGCACCGGCGCGCGGAAATAATTCAAACCGCCGGCTTGCTCGCCGACGATCAAATCCACGCGCTTGTCATTGTCCCAATCCACAAAACGTGGCGCGCTGTTCAAGCCGACGTCAATGCCCCCGAATGTACTGCTCACAAACACGAACGAATCAAGCACGGCCGTGCCGCGATAGTAAAGAATCTTGCCCGCGCGCTGGCCGAGGAAGAGATCGAGGAAGCCATCATTGTCCCAATCATACAAACACGGCACCGAATCATCAATGGGCACGGGGTGAGTCAAGGCCTTGCGCTTCACAAAGTTCGGCTGCTGCGGGCTGCCGAGGTTTTCATAGATGTTGACCGTGCCGCCATTGTCTTTGCCGACATACAAATCGAAATCGCCGTCGCGATCGCCGTCGGCAAAATACGGTGCGCTGACGTTGCCCACATCTATGCCTTGAAAGTTGCTGGAATTCACCACAAAGCTTGCAGTTTGGGGCGTGCCACGATTCTCAAAAAATGCAATACGGCCATAGTAGAAATCGCCGGAGAAAAGATCCAAATCCCCGTCCGCATCGATATCCACAAAAACCGGAGCCGCAGTTGCATACAAACCAGCGCGCAAGTTTTGATAATTGTCCGACACCCAATGAAACGCGGGAGCATTGGGCGCGCCTAGGTTTTCATAATACACGAAGCGGCCCTCCAAATTTCCGAGGAGCATATCGAGATCGCCGTCGCCCTCGAGGTCGAGGAATTGCGGCAGAAAAAAATCCACGCCGCCGAAAAAAGGAAATGCCAGCAACTCGCCGTCGTGCTCGAACGGAACACCGCTCACGACGCGCTCGAAATCTTGGGCGCGGCTAGTGGAGAATGAAACAAGCAGACATAGGAGAGATCTTAAGAATATGCTGCAATCAAAAACAAAAGCGCACGCAAAGCCGCGAAGCCGCAAAGTGCCCGTTAAGTTTTTCTTTGCGTTGCCTTTGCATCTCGGCAGCTTTGCGTGAGGACTTTGGCTCTTTTTGTCAAAAGCCTTGCAGAATGACGCGAGCATAATCTTTACGCTTGCCCTTTGAGCTTGGCAAACCACCAACGCAGCCCCACGAACAAGAAGCGCCAATCGTGAAAAAATTCGGGCGGCTTGCCTTCATAGTAATGGCCTACGAATTGAAAAATCCAGCCAATCACAAAGAGCGCGAGCGGCAGAGGCCAAAGGCCTTCCACGAAGATCGCGGCAGCGAAGAGCACCACGGAAATGGCGATCATCGGAATGCCGAGTGTGTGACAGAGGCGATTGACGGGATGCTGATGGCTCTGCGCATATTGCGCGATCCATTCGTTCATGGGTTTATTGCCGAACATGGCAGGTTCTCCTTCGCTGAGACTGGATTGAAAGACTCGACGTGTAAATTTCCATCACATGAGAAATCAGCGCAGCGGCAATTGCAGGAGGGGAGCCGGTAAGAAAAAACAAAAATGCCGCGTCTAGGAAGTTTCATGCCCGAGGCCTGGAAACCATTGCTGGTCGCGCCAGACGGAGCCTGCACGTTAAAAACGTGCAGGCTCGCAATTCTGCCACCGGCGCAAATTTGTGCGATGCCCGGTAGCGCCTTTTCTTAACCAGAAAAATATTCTCGTTTGAACTTTGCGAAGGCGCTAAGCCTTCGCAAAGTTTTTAAGAACGCATGTTAAATTTTCTTCCGCGCCACGCGATACAGGGTGAATCCCATAACGGCAAAGCAGAGCGCGCCGAGAATTTCATAACCACTGCCGCTCAGTATGCCGGAAAGCCCGTGCTCCGCGCTCAGGTCTTGCAGTGCGTTGTAGATGTTGTCATTCACGGAGAGTAACGCGACGATGACGCCCGCCAATGCGCCGCCGGCCACCAAGCCGCCGCCGAGCACGCG
>JABWAN010000699.1 GCA_013361015.1 Candidatus Zhuqueibacterota bacterium
AAGTATGGCAACAAGAACACGAACACGCGCATTACGGGCACTACACCAAACTACGGCGAGGTGCGCAATGTGGCCGCGGTGCAAGGGCGCTATTTCACGCCGCAAGAGGAGCTAACGCGCGCGCGTGTGTGTGTGATCGGCTCCACTGTGCGTGACAATCTTTTCGATCCCAATGAAGACCCCATCGGCAAAACCGCACGCATCAGCAGAATGAACTTTCAAGTCATCGGTGTGCTCGAAACGAAGGGCCAGTCCGGCGGGTGGATGAACCCCGACGACCAAATTCTTATTCCGCTAGCAACCGCGCAGATGCGTTTGTTTGGCGTGGATTATATTTCCAACTCCGCCATACAAGTTGTGGATGCCGCAATGATGGAAAAAGCATTCTATGATGTCGAGCGCATTTTGCGCCGCCAGCATCGTTTGCGTGATACGCAGGACAATGATTTCAACATTCGCAATCAAGCCGACATTATCTCGACGCTCACTTCGAGTACGCAAACGTTCACGACATTATTAGCCGGAATCGCGGGCGTCTCGCTGCTGGTCGGCGGCATCGGCATTATGAACATCATGCTCGTCTCCGTAACCGAACGCACGCGTGAAATCGGTGTGCGCAAAGCCGTGGGTGCGCGCCGCCGCGATATTATGATGCAATTTTTAATGGAAGCCTTGACGTTGTCATTGATCGGCGGAACGCTGGGCGTGCTCGCCGGCATCAGCGCCTCGCATCTGCTTGCGCGCCTGGCGGATTGGAATACGCTGATTTCGCCAGAGTCGATCGCCATAAGCTTCTTGTTTGCCGCGGCCGTGGGAATTGTTTTTGGGCTTTATCCCGCGCGCCGCGCGGCACTGCAGGATACGATTGTAGCGTTGCGGTATGAATGAGAATTGAAGTAGCGCAGACGTGTGGCTTGCAATGAAAAGGCCGAGAGCACAAGCGCTGTGCTTGCACTCTCGGCCTTCGGTGTTTTGCACGCATGTGTTCGCCAATCTCTCCTTTGTCGATCGTCTGCTGCAAATGATCTGTTCGTTGCGAGCGAGGGGGCGCGGCTCACGCGCGCAGCATGCGAGGGTTCCTCAGAATCTCTTCTAGGATGGCAATCATCTCTTCGATAAAAGCCGCGGCTTTGTCGAACGAACCTTTCTCTTCCACACACCAACGATATTCCGTGACCAACCTTTCGACGCGCAAATAAACTTTGTTCGCGAGAAAGGCCTCAATCGGCTCGAAGCCTTCCATGTAGCCATCCACCAAATGGGCCAATGCTTGCGTCGAGTCGCCGTTTTGATAACACACGAGGCTTTGTCGCCATTTGGTTTTGGCGATCATGACGTGTTCCGTGAGGGAAAGCTGAGGCAGGCGGCTGCGATAATAATCAATAGTGTTGACCACCTGTTGCGTTGAGAGCTTGCTCGCCTGCGCATCGCGCGAAAGGCTGCGCTGCAGTTCGATATTGGTCTGCACGGCCAGTTGTTGCAGCGAGAAATTGATATCGAACCGCGGCGACTGAGGAGCGAAGCCGCGGCGTAAAGTCATTACATAAAACGCAACGCTCCAGCTTTGTTCGGAAGAAAATGCTTCGCCGAAGGCAGGCATCGCCGTGCCGCTGATGCCCAGTGTGAGCGCTTGATAAATGTGAAAGGGCGTGACGAAATCGAGATACGCTGGAGCGCTGAGATCGCGCGGCTTGGGGTGCAGCGTATCCGCAGCCGGGCCGTTGCCGGCGCCGCGCTCACCGTGGCACGACACGCAATTCTCCCGAAAGAGTTGCGCTCCCATATTCAAGTCTGGCGTGGTAGTCGGGAAGATTAAGAGATTTTTTTCTTGCGCCACTTGTCCGACAAGTTGCGCACAAAGATTTCTGATAACGGGAAGCTCAACTTTGGCGGCGATATGTTTTTCCAATTGCGTCAAACCGGCGAGTGTGCGTTTGTTGCTTTGTGAAGAAGCACTATAAGATTCCGTGAGTGTGCGTGAAAAGTTTTGCATCTCGGCGTATTCGAGCGAATCAATGACCAAACCATCTCGCACGGCGCGCGCGTAATCGTTGCCGAGGTATTGGAGCAGAAAAACGAGATGACGGCTGTTTTCCGGGAGATCATAATTTGAATTGTGAAACGAGATTTGTTCTCGCGAAACAAAAGGGGAATAACGCTGCGCCATCGTGGCGGCGATCAAGAGAACGAACAAAGTGCAGTAACCAATGAAGTGGCGTTTCATGTTTCCGTCCTGGAAAGGCACTCGACAAAACTCAGGGGTATTGATAAAACTCACGCTGCGGATGATCGCAACAACGCAACAGGCATTCGCGAAGCTACGCGAATTGGTGCGGATTGAAAATCATCTGCAATTGGCGTGGATTCGCAGTTTGCTCAT
Source organism: Candidatus Zhuqueibacterota bacterium (assembly GCA_013361015.1). GTDB lineage: Bacteria > Zhuqueibacterota > Zhuqueibacteria > Zhuqueibacterales > Zhuqueibacteraceae > JABWAN01. The sequence goes on from JABWAN010000699.1 coordinate 2,381, forward strand.
GTAATCCGTACCGGTTAAACGCTGCGCTCGCGGAAACAAAAAGCGCTGCGCTCATTAGAATGAACGCAGCGTGGTCGGGTTGAAATGCCGCCAGCTTCATTTCGGCACTGGGATCTTCCCAATTTAAAATGCGTACTTGCTCCCCACTTGCACGAGCCTCGGGCTACCCACTTGAATGCCGCGCGTGCGATCGACAATGTAAGTTTTATTGGCGAGATTTTTTACTGCTATGAAGAATGTCGTGTGCGCGGGTTGGAGGTGATAATTGAGCGTCGCATTCCAAATCGTGTAAGCTGCAAGCTTGCCGCGCTGACCATCTGCGGTCGGTGCGACGGTATTAGCAAAGTCCGCGAACTGCTCGCTTACGTAAACGGCTTCCAATTGCGCCTCGAATCCCTTCAGAGCATAACCGGCGGAGGCAGTGAGCAAATGCTCGGGCGCATAAGGCTGGCGGTTTCCGGCTGTGCTGCCTGCCACAACTGCGCCATTGACGACTTGAGTAAAGGGCGTGGTCTGCTCGGCTTCAGGCAGCCAAGTGTACGAGCCATCGAAGTAAAAGCCGCTCGCGAAACCGTATCGCCCGGATAGCTCAATGCCTTGAAACAACGCTTCGCCTTGCGAAAGCGGCGTGCCGCCGCCGGCAATCGAACCCACGGCGATCAATCGTTTGAAATCATTTCTAAAAAGAGTCGCTTGCATTAAACTCCGCGTGGTCGGTTGCATGCGCGCACCAAGCTCCCAGTTGGTTGATTCCTCCGCTTCGACTTCAGTAGAGGTGCCGGCTCCGTCAATAATGTCCTCCGTGCGCGGCGGCGCAAAGCCGAGATGGACGCCCGCAAAAACCGTGAGCACGTTTGCAGGGTTCCACGTCGCACCCAAACTGGGAATCCATTGGCCCAAATCATCCGAGCCGGAGAGGCCTCCGGGGAGGCGATTGGTGCGCGAGGAATTGATGTGTTCGTAACGCAGCCCGGGCGTGACCGACCACGCACCGAAGAGAAAGCGATTGATCAAAAATGCGGAATAGGCCGTGGTTTCGCGTAGATTGTCTTCCGCCAACGCGCCGCTGCGCGCCGTGGGCGAGGCGCCGTTCAATTGCTTCCGGTTTTGATTTTCAAAATGTGCTTTGACCCCGGCTTGCAGCTCGCCCACAATACCGAAAGCTGTGTGCGCTAGCTTTAGTCGCGGTTCGAGGCCCCAAGTCGTATACTCGCGCAAACGGCCTTGCACGGAATTGAGCGTATCCGGGTTGACCATTCTGCCTGCCAGGCGGGCATCTCTGAAAGCAACGCCCACTGCGCCGCCTTGCGTGTCGGTGGTCGTGCTCGATTGCCGCCACCAATCACGATTGAAATTCGAGAAGTACAAGTTCGTGGTCAGAAATGAGTTTTCGCTTAATTGCAAATTGTGGGTGGTGGAAGCACCGTAGCGTTTGATATCGAAACGGTCGTTCTTGAAAGGATTATAGCGCGCACCGAAGTTGGTGAACTCGGCCTCGGTCAAGCCGCTGTATGTCACCATAGAGTTTTCAGTGAGCACATTGGC
>JABWAN010000700.1 GCA_013361015.1 Candidatus Zhuqueibacterota bacterium
ATTCGTGGATTGTGGATCGTGGTTCGTAGATTGTGTTGCACGATTCACCATCAACGCTCCACTATCAACTATCTTCGATCCACGATCTTCAAATCTAACCAAGCGCGCGACATAACGTTGCTCTTCCCGAAATGCGATGCGATCTTCACTCATGCTTGCAGTAATTTCAGCAAACAAACTCTGCGGGTTAAAGTGTTCCTTGCTCGGGTCGAGATCCACACATGTGCAGCGCAACTCGGGATGCTCCGCAACAATCGAGTTCGCCATGCCCCACAACAACGCTTGCGCGCATGCCAAGGGTTCTTTGCCATGCGGCAAAACGTGCTGCGCGCCTTGCGTGATCAACCACAAACGCGGCTGCGCGCGCCATTGCAATTTCATTGCGGCATGCACGAGACGCATCACACTGCCGCACGTTAATTCGGCGGCGGTTTCCAGAGCCTCGGCGTTTGCATCGCTAGCTGCGTGATGATCGAGGCTCCACATGTGCACAACGCCGCGAGGCGCAGTCGCAATCGCGTGCAGCATATCCGCAAAATCTTCCGCGCGCGTCGGATTGATCTCAAAACTGCTCGTCTCACGCGCGCGATAAGATTCACCCGCAAAGATGAGAATGCAGGCCTCGCCGTGCGCTTCGAGCAACTTGGCTAATGCTTCTCCCCTGCCCGCACGATCCGCAAAGATGAGCCAATGGCCCGCGCCTGTTTGGGCCGCGCCGTGGCCTTCTTCCAGCGTTTGCGGTTGCCATGCGATTTGATAAAACCAATCTTGCACACGTTGTTGCCATGCGCGTTGCTGCATTTCGCGCGGCGCGCGTTTCAAGCGCAGATTGATGATCTTCACGAGTAACAAACCTTGAGCATCGCAAACGCTAACTTGTGCCGTGTGCAGGTCTTCATTGCTCGTCTCGTGTCGCAGCATCACATGACACCACACTTCTTGCCCGAGCGGCGCATGCACGTGCAATGCCTCGAAGCCGATGGGTAAATATGCCGCGGCTTCCGCTTTCGCTGAGTCATTGCTCTTCTGGCTCGCACCTAAAACTTGGAGACAGCCATCGAGCAAAGCGGGATGAATTTGATAGCGCGGCGCTTCGCTCCGCAAACTTTCCGGCAAGCGCACGCGGCCCAATGCTTCACGTTCGCCGGCAAAGAGTTGGGTGACGCTTTGAAAGCTGGGGCCATATTCCAAGCCGCTCGCGCGCAAAATTTCGTAGTAATCCGTAGTTGCGATTTCTTCCGCGCACCGCGCGCGCGCGGTTGCGAGATCTGCGAGCTTGCCATTGGTATGCTCATGGTGCGCGGCGTCATGCGCCACGCGACGCAGCTTTCCTTCCGCATGCAGCGTCCACGCGCGTTCTTCTTCGTCATGCGTTTGCGGTGCGCTAAAAATTTGAACCGTGGCGCCGCCTTCGTGATTCGTGAGCACAACTTGCAGCGTACGCATTTCTTCTTTTTCAAACATGAGCGCGGCTTGAATCGAGAACGCTTCGAGCACCACTGCGTCTTTGCCGAAGAGTTTATTCGCCGCCGCGAGCGCCATTTCTACGTAAGCCGTGGCGGGAAACACCGCGGCGCCATACACGCGATGATCTTGCAAAAACGACACGCTCTCGATTCCGACTTGCGCCTCGAACACATGCGCTTTGAGCAGAGGCGAGCGCAGACGTTGTCCGAGCAGCGGATGAAGCGACGAGGAGCGAAAATCGTGGATCGTGGATCGTGCTTGAGGTTTCTTTGCGGCTGGCTCAATCCAATAACGCTCGCGTGCGAAGGCATATGTGGGCAACGCAATGCGCCGCACGTGCTGCTCGCGATAGAAACTTTGCCAATCAACCGGCGCGCCATGCACGTGCAATGCGCCGAGGCTCTTCAGCATTTGTTGCGTCTCGCTCTGGCCTTTGCGCAAGGACGGCAACCATACGCCATAGCCTTCGGGCACGCAGCGCATGCCCATACTGGAGAGCACCGGGCTTGGCCCGAGTTCGAGGAAGAGAGTGCAGCCTTGCTCGCGTAAAGTTTGAATAGAGGAAGCAAAGCGCACGGCTTCGCGCAAGTGACGCCGATAGTAAGAGCGAGGATCGTGGATCGAGGATTGAGAATCGCGATCTTCCATCTTCAATCTTCCATCTTCAATCTTCCATTCGCCCTCTTCGATCTTCAACTCACAACCCGTGAGATTGGAAATCAGCGGCACGCGCGGCTCGTGAAAGTCGATTGTGCTTACGACCTGCTCGAACGCATCCAGCATCGGCTCCATCAACGGCGAGTGAAAAGCGTGCGAAACGGTGAGCGCTTTGCTCTTCACGTTTTGCGCTTCGAACTCGCGCACGATCGCAGCCACGCCATTCTTTTCGCCGGAGATCACGATATTGGTGGGATCATTGATTGCGGCAATGGACACGCGGTCTTCATAACCGACAAGCGCAGCTTTGACTTTTTCTTCTTCAGCAAAGATTGCAACCATCGCCCCGTTTTGAGGAAGAGCCTGCATCAAACGGGCACGCGCAGCAATGAGCTTAAGCGCGTCCGCAAGACTCATCATGCCCGCGATACACGCCGCAACATATTCGCCCACGCTATGACCGAGCACGACGCTGGGTTTGATGCCCCACGATTGCCACAACTGCGCGAGCGCGTATTCGAGCGCGAACAACGCGGGTTGGGTGTAGCGCGTTTGGTCAAGCAAGGAGCAAGGGGCGAAGGGCATGGCGCTTGGCGTTGCTTGTTGCTCGTTGCTGGATGCCGATTGCTCCGCCACCGCGATTCCCCCCTCAAGAGGGGAATTACTGAACAACACTTCGAGCAGAGGCACTTCCAGATAAGGCCGCAGCAGCGTATCGCATGTATTCAATGCTTCACGAAAGACCGGTTGTGTTTCATACAGCTCGCGGCCCATGTCGATATATTGCGAGCCTTGTCCGGTGAAGAGAAACGCAATCTTCGGAGACTCTTGCGCTTTGGCATGCACAATACCGGCGCCGCTTTCTCCTTTTGCAAAAGCCGCAAGCTGGGCGCGCATACTCGTTACATTCTCGCCGATCAAAGCGACGCGTTGCTCGAATTGCGAACGGCTCGTGCTCGCCGAATAGACAAGATCGGATAATGCCAGCTCGTCATGCTGGGCAAGGTACGCTTCATACCGCCGTGCGAGCGCGCGCAAACTCGCTTCACTCTTTGCGGACAGACAGAGCAAGGAGCAGGGGGCAGGGGGCAAACTCGAATTTGGCTCTTTTTCCTTTTTATCTTCGTTGGCTCCTTGCAGTACAACGTGCGCATTCGTGCCGCTAAAGCCGAACGAACTTAGACCGGCCAAACGCGGCTTGCCATTGCGCGGCCACGCTTGCGTGCGCGTCGGGATCACGAGCGGAAAATCTTCGAGCACGATGTGCGGATTGAGTTGTTTGAAATGCAAATGCGCGGGAATCTCGCCGTGTTGCAACGCGAGCACGACTTTGATCAAACCCGCAACACCCGCGGCCGCTTCGAGATGGCCGAAATTGGTTTTCACCGAAGCGAGGTGCAGCGGATGCTCCGGCGTGCGTCCCGTGCGCAAAACATTTTTGAGCGCATGCACTTCAATGGGATCGCCGAGCGCGGTGCCGGTGCCGTGCGCTTCGACGTAATCCACTTCCTGCGGCGTCACACCGGCCTGGCTGAGCGCGGCGCGCAGCACCGCCTCTTGCGCCGGGCCGTTGGGAGCGGTCAATCCGTTGCTGCGGCCATCCTGGTTGATCGCCGAGCCGCGAATCAAGGCGAAGATGTTGTCGCCGTCGGCCAGGGCATCGCTCAGCCGCTTGAGCACGACCATGCCACAACCTTCGCCGCGCACGTAGCCGTCAGCGGCGGCATCGAAAGTCTTGCAGCGGCCGTCGGGCGCCAGCATGCGCGCGCGGCAGAAGTTGATGGTGGTGTCCGGCGAAAGA
>JABWAN010000701.1 GCA_013361015.1 Candidatus Zhuqueibacterota bacterium
AGCGGAAAGCCGCGCGTGTCGTTATCCAAAAGATCATTGGGATCGGAGGTGTTAATCGTGAGCGTACTGTTCACGAGCATGTTGTAATTGTCCGCCGCGGCCGTTGGCGCTTGCCGCACTTCAATGGTCACCAGCGCATCGGAAGTGCCCGCAACATTCGTGAGGCGATAATTGAAAGTGAAACTTCCCGTCGTGGTCGGCGTGGTCAATGAAAAGCTGCCGTTGCTGTTCACGGTTAACGTTCCGCCGGCCAGCACAACGCTCGCGCCTGCGGCATTCGTGGTCACGGTTCCGCCCAAGCTGCCACCGCCAAAACTGGTCAGCGTCGCCGCGGGAGTGCCGAGATTGTCATTGTCCAACAAATCATCGGGATCAGAAGTGGCGCGTGAAATTGTAGTGTTGACCAGCGTGTTGTAGTTATCCGCTACGGCCACGGGCATGGCTTGCACCGCGATCGTGACCGTGGCATCGGAGGAGCCGGCAATGTTGGTGATGCGATAATCAAACGTAAAGTTGCCCGTAAACCCGGTCGCCGGTGAATAAGAAAAAGAACCGTCGGCGTTAACCGTTAATGAGTGTCCGCTCACATTAACGGTGGCGCCGGCATTATTGCTCGTAACACTGCCGCCCACAGTTCCACCGCCAAATGTAATCAAACTCGCCGTCGGAAAACCGCGATCATCGTTATCCAATAAGTCGTCGGGATCGGCCGCGCTGCGCGAAATCGTCGTGTTCGGCTGCGTGTTGTAATTATCCGCCACCGCGCTCGGTGCGCCGTTAACCGTAACGGTAAAAGAGCACGGTGTGGAAGTATCCGTGCCGCCGTTGGCCGTGCCGCCGCCGTCAGAAAGCGTAAACGTCACGGTCGACTGTCCGGTCGTGCCCGAAAGCGTGTAGCTCAAATTTCCATTGCTGGGATTGATCGTTGGGGTGGAAGAAAAAATTGCCGGAGTGGTGTTGCCGGTTACGTTGAAGGTGAGCACTTGTCCGGTTTCATCGGTTGCCGTTGCCGGGCCGGGTGCGATACCCGTGGCCCAAGTCGTAACCGTGATGTTCGGAGAATCGGTATTCAAATGTGTTTGATTTGCGCCGCAGGAGAACACCGGCGCATCATTCACCGGCGTAATGTTGATGGTGACCGTGGCGTTGTCAATATTGGCGTCGCTGTCCGTCACTTTGAATGTGAAACCGTCCGCGCCCGCGGGCGCGGTGTTGTCATTCGCATTCGCATTCGGCGTGTACGTCAGGCTCGCGCTCGAAGGCGGATTTTGCGTGATGCTGCCGTTCGAGCCTTTTGTGGGAGAACTGGTAGTGGCAAAAGTCAAATTGCCACCGTCCGCATCATTGCCGGTCAAAGTAATCGGCGTCGGCGTGTCTTCCAAAACCGTGGCGGTTTGATTGTATGCCAATGGTGTGGTTTTAAGCGAGCCCGGCGTGAACGTGGTGTTGGGATCGACATTGTCGTTATACACCGTGTTCGTCGCATCCGTGCCGGTGTTGGAGATCGTCACCGTGTATTTGATGCTCTCGCCGGGAATGGCTTGGCCGTCGTTCGGGTTGAGTTCATCGGTTTTGGTGGCAGTGATATTCGGCGCCGCAGAGGTCGTGGAAGCGCCGCCTTTAGCAAGCGCCGCAGAATCCTTTGCCGGCGTGAGTGCTTGAAACACCGCAACGAGAGAGATGATGAGCGGCTGTTTGGCATTGTATTCTTTCACTGCAATGCCGACGCCGCCGTCTTCATGCTGCACGAAGCTGCCTGCGAGCTCGTGCCTCTCGCCTTTGCGCGCTTGGAAAATTTGCAGAGGCAGGAGCCGCATGGCAAGTTTGTCCGCCGGCAATTGCGTTTGCACCTCCGCACCCACTTGCGTTTGCTGCGCGCCGGTCATATCGAGGCGAATCGCGTCGAGGCTTGCGTCCGGCTGCACAATCAACTGCGCGTTGAGGCGAACGGACGAGCCGGAATAAATCAAATCCACGCCCGGAAAAACATTTTTGTGCATTTTATTGGCGTAGAGATTGAATTTCGCGCGCCATTGCGCCGGGCTCGTACCGGGAGAATCGGCAGCCCAGCCGAGCATGGGCGTTGCCAACAGCAGCAACGTCAAACTTGCGACGGCAAGTTGAGAGAATCGCTGTTTCATGCGGTGGCTCCTTGAAGTTAAATTACGCTTGGCCTCGCTACCAAGACGAATAATGAAAGGAAAGAAGCACAATCGTTCGACGGGAATGGCCTCACAACTCTGTGGGGCACTCCCTACATGAAGAAGTGAGATGATGTCGAGGTGGGTACCAAAGACTTTAAATCGTGCTAAATATATGCGCCGACTCGACCTGCTGCGTAAAGCAAAACAGCGTGAGAGCGAATTAAGCTTTCATGAAACTGCAAAACCAGAAGGCGAGACGATTATCGGCAAAGCTATTCTTGCAATCGTCTTGCCGGAAATCGTTTTGTCTAAACCGAAAGAACCGGAATCGCGACTTCGCTAAACTTGGAAAGTTTAGTGAAGTTTTTTTGCTTTAATTGAATACGGCTTCGTAGTGATAGCCTTTTTCATCCACGGCTACGGGCACGAGAAAGATCGGCATCTCGCCGAGCTTTTCATGTTCAACTTTGTAAATCATCTGCGGCAAACGGCGGTCACGCGGCCCGCGCAAGATAATCGAGAAAGGCTTGCGCTGCGCATTCGGACCGGCCGCGCCAAGTTCCCGCACTTCAAGCAATTCCGCTTCGCGCGGCACGGGTTCTCCGCTATGGATCAAAAATTTTTGATTTAAATGAGGCGTGAAGTCGGTGCTTTTAAGTTTATCCAGCAAGGCTGATTCTCCTCCAATTCAAGCCAAATGCAATCGCGCCGGTAATGCCTCGGTTACGTGTGGAGTCAGCGCAGGCATCTTGGCTGCAGACAAGAGGTCTGCGCGAGGTTTTCTACCAATAACCGAGGGATTACTCGCGCCGCAAAAAAGTTGGCACCGGCAAAATTCTATTTTCACACGCAATTATTGCGCTTCACCCAATGTCTTTCGCCTTTCACCCGTCTCGCGCTTCCGCCTCCGCCCGCCATTCCATGAACCAATACACGCCCTTGTCTTCGATTGGACGAAAGCCCAGCCGCTCGTAAAGCCGCAGAGCCGGGTTGAATTTTTCCACGTGAATGCGCACCGGCAAGCCGGCTTCCTCACCTTCAGACAAAATACGTGTCAGGATCGCCGCCCCGTAGCCCTGGCCGCGATAAGCCGGCAGCAGCGCAATATCGACCACGCGGATTTCATTTTTCCAATAGGCGATGTACAATCTGCCGATGGGTTCCGCGTTGTGCAGAATGACTTGAAATTGCGCGTCGGCATAGTACTTCTGGTGATGCGCCTGTTGCGCGCGAAACTGCATGCGCAGGAAAGCCTCGCGCTGCGCCGGCGGCAGCGCCTCGACGGCATCGACGAAGGCGCGCGCCTGCGCGCGCGACAGCGCCTGCACTTCGGGTTGAAACGCAGCATCGGCCGCGATGTGGTCGACCAGGCTCGAATCGGGATCGTTCGCGACCGGATCGTCGAGGCTCGCCGCCGGGTCGGTGCGGCGCCAGTGGTCGATCAGCTTGCTGCGCGCGATGCCGTACAGCCAGGTCGTGAAGCGCGCGCGCGGCGCATAGCCGGCAGCGTTGCGCACGACCGCCATCCAGGTGTCCTGCAGCAGGTCGTCGGCGCTCTCCGGACTGCGGACCGAACGCAGCAGGAAGCGGTAAACCGCACGCTCGTGGCGGTCGTAGAGCTGTGCGAACGCGCCCGCGTCGCCGGCCGCGTAGGCGAGCATCAGTTCTTCGTCGGGCAGTTCCTCGAGCGGCGCATCGCGCATGCGCCGATTATGGGCCTTCGCGCCAGCGCGCGAGCGCGTCGAGGTCGACCAGCATGCCGACCGAGACGAAGAAGA
>JABWAN010000702.1 GCA_013361015.1 Candidatus Zhuqueibacterota bacterium
AAAGCCACGCACACGTTCGACGGCAACCAATGCGACTTTGTGCCCGAGAATGTTGTGTTTCAAAACGGCATGATGATTCTCTGCCTCACGCAACCCACGAACTTGGGCTACAATGACCGCAGTGCGCCGGTGGTGAAATGGGCGCGACTCGCGAAGAACGGGATCACGGTGAATTTTTCAGAAGAGGTCGAAGCAACCCGCGCGGAAACACCCGCGAATTACGTGCTCGCGGGCGCGACCGTGAACAACGCAATTTTGCAGGAAGATTTAAAGAGCGTGACGCTCGCAGTTGCGAATGTGGATTCGAATGCGAACTACGTTCTCATTGTGAGGAACGTGCAAGATCGCGCAACCGTTCCCAACACGGTTGCCTTGCGCGCTGCGAATGTAATCAAAGCGAAGCCGTTGCCTTTGCCCATAAAGATCAACGTCGGCGGCAGTGCGTATCGTGATTTTCTGCCGGATCAAGAGTGGCGCGAGTATGTGGAGTACGGTTTTCTCGATGGCAGCGTCACCAGTTGGGGCAGCAATCTGCAAATCGCGAACACGGAAGACGACGAGCTTCATCGCTCCGAGCGGTGGGGCTTGGTGCTTTACCGAGTTCGAGTTCCCAATGCAAAGTATCGTGTCAGTCTTTTGTTGGCGGAAAATAATTTTAATGCCAGCAATAGCCGCAGCTTTGATGTGACTATCGAAGGCGGGCGCGCGGTCGAGGCTCTCGATCTCTATCGTGAAGTTGGCGCGCACGCTGCGTTTGTGAAAATCGTTAACGAGGTCGATGTCGCTGACGGCATTTTGGACATTCACTTTGCCGCAGTGAAAGATCAGTCATTGTTGAACGGCCTGCTCGTTGAAACTGCGCCAACGGGCGTGCGAGAAATTGACGCATTGCCGGAGCAGTTTGAACTGCTGCAAAATTTCCCGAATCCTTTCCATGATCAAACCATAATTCAGTTTTCACTTGCGGCGCAAGAAAAGGTGCAGTTTCAAATTTTTGACATGCTCGGCGCAATGGTTTATCAACGCGACCTCTCCGTGTTCAGCGCGGGCCGGCATGAGTTCACATTGAATACGCGCGACGTGTTCGAAAAGCCCTTGAGCGCCGGCATTTATTTCTATCGGTTGATTGGCAGCAAGACGAGTTTCCCGGTTAAGAAACTTGTGCTGCTGCAATAGATAAGGAGACGTATATGTGGACAAGATTGTCGGTGTTGATGCAAATGACTATCGTTTCACTAACGCTCGCGCAAACCCCTCCGAAAGCCGGAGACGCAGCATTGGGCACGCAGGCATACGATCGTTTCGAGCGGCCACAAGCGTGCGCGACTTGCCACGTCGACATTGCGCGCCAGCATGAACAAGCAATGATGTCGCAGGCGTACGTGCATCATTGGGATGAAATCGAATATTTTGAGTTGGCATTGCCGCACAGTTTGAAGGAGCCGAAAGTCGCAGGCGTGAAAGCCGGGTGCAACGGCTGCCACGCGCCGCTCGCATTTCTCGCGGGTGATATTCCACCCAAACCTCCTGCGGATAACACGCGCGCAAATGAAGCGGTCTCGTGCGACGTGTGTCACACCATGACGGGCTTCGCGGGCGAAACACCGGTGAATTTCAATTACATTGTATCGCCGGGGAAAGTGAAGTATGGCCCGCGTCCGGGTTTGGTCAGTCCGCATCATGAGACGCGCGAGAACGCGTATCTGCGCTCCGCGGAATTTTGCGGCGCATGTCACAACGAGCAAGACCCGTGGGGCTTGTACGTCAAAGCCACGCATCTCGAATGGAAAGAGGGGCCGCACGGCAAGGCGGGCATCGTTTGCCAAGATTGCCACATGCCGCCCGCGGCGGGCCGCAGTGCGACCATGGGCCAAGCGCTTCCCGACGTGCGGCAGCATCTCTTTCACGGCGCGCATGATTTAGGCAAACTCACCGGCGTGGCGGAAGTGCGCATTCATCCGGAAAGCCGCGAAGCGGAGCCGGGCGAAACCGTGAAGCTTATTGCGGTGGTGGTCAATGCCAAAGCCGGACACAAAATTCCCACCGGCTCTGCGGAGGAGCGCGTGTTGTGGCTGCACGTTGAAGCCACGGACGCGCAAGGCCGCACGTTCCATTTGCCGGTGGATCGCAAAGGCTTTGCGGGTGAAGAATTCACCATCGCTTCGGAAACCGCGCTCGCGTATCAAGACATTGGGGACATCAAAGACATTCCGAATTTTGCAGGCCTCAAGCGCGATGGCAACGTGCCCGCGGGCGACCGCATCTTTCGCATGCCGTATCTCGATCCCAAAGGCCGCATGACCATTGCGCAATGGAACACGGCGAGTTTCGGCGTGGACTATCGTCTCGCGCCGTTGCAAGCCGTGACCGAAACCTACTCATGGAAATTGCCGCAAGAAATCGCTGCGGGTCCGGTGAAAATCACGGCGAAGATTTTCTATTCGCGTTTGGTTTCTTCGGTGGCGGAATATCTCCACGTTCCGGCGGAAGAATATCAAACCGTCCCGATTGGCGAGCACACGACGACGTTCAATGCGCTTTAATTCAGAGGAGAAATTATGTCTCGACTTCGTTTAATCATTGCCGCGTGCGCCGCAGCATTTGTATTGGTGACAATCTTCGCCGCCTCGCGCGCGGAAGCAATACCGGCATTCGCGCGCAAGTATCAAATGTCCTGTTCGACATGCCATGCGCCGTTTCCACGTTTGAAACCTTACGGCGAAGAGTATGCCGGCCGCGGTTTTCGTTTGGAAGATCCGAGCAAAGAGCCGAGTCGCGCCACGTATGACGTCGGCGATCCGTTGCTCAAGCTTTCGCGCGAATTGCCGTTGGCGGTGCGCATGGAAGGCCACGTCGCGTGGAAAGAAAATGGCTCCAGCTCGCAGTCAGATTTTGAATCGCCGTGGGTTTTCAAAATTCTCTCCGGCGGCCCGCTGTCGAATACGGCTTCTTACTATCTCTATTTCATCTTCGAGGAGGGCGAAGTCATCGGCTTGGAAGATGCGTACTTCCAGCTCAACAATATTCTCAAACTTCCTATTGATTTGCTCGCAGGCCAGTTTCAAGTTTCCGATCCGCTCTTCAAACGCGAGCTGCGCTTGACACGTTTCGATTATGCCATCTATAAAACGCGGGTCGGCGCCGTGAACATGGATCTTACTTATGATCGCGGTATTGCTCTGGCTTGGCATGCGCCTGCGGAGCTCGAGACGATGCTGCAAGTTGTGAATGGCAACGGCCTCGCGCTGGCAAATGACTTCGGCAATTTCGATCGCGACCAATACAAAAATTTTAGCCTGCGCCTCGCGCGCTCGTTTGGTGGAATGCGCTTGGGTGCATTCGGCTATTGGGGCAAGGAAAAAGGTAACAATGGCCGCAGCAATCGCACGCTCTATTGGGGGCCGGACCTTGCCCTCGGCTTGGGCGAGCACTGGCAGTTCTCCGCGGAATATTTAGAGCGCCGCGATGACGATCCATTTTATGCCAACAATGCCGGCGATGATCTTGTGACGCGCGGCGGTTTTGCGGAGCTGCACTTTTTCCCGCGCGGCGCTGATGGGCGTTGGATTCTCACCGGCCTCTACAACAACGTGGATTCCGACGACGTGAACGCGCGCGCCAAAACAGTCTCACTCACGGGCAACTATTTGCTCTCCCGCAATGTGCGTTTGCTGATGGAAGCGGGACGTGACATTGAGCAGGACAAGAATCGTGTGAGCATGGGTCTCATCACGGCGTTTTAGTTTCTCGTATCGCAACTTTCATGTCGCGAAATAGGTCATTCGCAACATGAAGGTTGCGGCGCAATTTCGATTGTGACTCAACCTTTCAGAGCCGGATGTATAAAAGAGGGTATTATGAAAAAGACTTTGTTTCCCCCGCTGCTTTTCGCCGCGTTGTTGTTCACGTATTG
>JABWAN010000007.1 GCA_013361015.1 Candidatus Zhuqueibacterota bacterium
CGGGAGGAAGAAAAAGTCCGCTTGCGGTTTTTTCATTCTGCTCTCCGGGTCTTACCAGAACACGGTCACCAACTACAATGAGCTTTTTGGTATCTTTCACAATTCAGCCATCAGATATTATTAAATCCAGTATAAAAACAGAAGTGGGTTTAGTGTCTTACTCAACACAGTTACGAGTCCTACCAATCGGGATATTCCCCCTTAGGTTGCTCCTTCTTATCGCTTTCCTTAACCGCCAATGGACTATTAGGCGTAATATTGTCATTATTAAACCAATAATTCAGTAAATCTAATCTTCCAAGCCCTCTCAAGAGCTGGATTACCGTAAGTAGTGAAGCCGGTCTGCCTTTCTCTGTCCGGCTGATAGTAACCCTATCCACACCGGAGCGGCGCGAGAGTTCTTCCTGAGAAAGCGACTGCTCCTTTCTCATATCTCTGAGAGCATGACAAACGGAGGTTACCAATTCATCATTGGTTTTTTCTGACAGATTATGGCTGCTTCCATAGGACATATTACTCAACCTCTCAGCTTTCCTTTGCCTTCTGACAAGATATCTGTTCTGACCGGCTTCACTTTACAAATACTATTACTGTTTTTTAAGCAGGTCGCGTATTTCTCTCAGCAACACCACATCCTCTGCCGGAGGAGGGGGCGCGGCTGCGGGTTTGGCTTGCGCGAATTGCTCTTTGCTCCAAATGTCGCGCTTGCCGATTTCAATGAAACGACCTTGCGGAGCGAGCACGGCCACGCTCTGCGTTATGAATTCGCCCGCGAGCGAGTTGAGCACGATGTCCACGCCGCGACCGTTGGTGAGGCGCATGATCTCCTCGCCGAAATCGAGCGTGCGCGAATTGAGCACGTGCTGCACGCCAAGCGACTTGAGGAACTCATGCTTCTCCGCGCTGCCCGCGGTGGCGAAAATTTCCGCGCCCGCGGCTTGCGCGAGTTGCACCGCGGAAATACCCACGCCGCCCGCGGCGGCGTGAATCAACACGCGCTCGCCGCGTTGCATGTGCGCGAGATGATGCAAGCCGTAATACGCGGTCAAAAACGTGACGGGAATCGTCGCCGCCTCGGCAAAAGAGTGATGCGCCGGCTTATGCACCACAAGCTCGACGTGCGTGCGCGCGTGCGAGCTGAAACTGCCGAAAGCCATAGCGAGCACTTCATCGCCGACTTTGAAATTCGTAACGCGCCCACCCACTGCGCTGATTGTACCGGAGCATTCAAGCCCGAGCGGGCCGGCCTCGCCGGGATACATGCCCAGCGCATTGAGCACGTCGCGAAAGTTCAAGCCCGTCGCATGCACTTCGATTTCAACTTCCTCGGGCGCGAGGCGATGACGGCGAATCGGCTTGAGCTGCAAATGCTCCAACACCCCGTCGCGCGATTTCTGCAATTGATACGCACGTCCGTTTGGCACAACGAGCGCGCCGTCTTGCTTCGCCTCCAAGTTCTCTCTGCGCACGAGTCGCGCGACATAGCGCTCGCCGCGACGAAATGCGATTTGATCTTCGCCGTCGTTGTGCAGCAGCTCGTGCTGGAGGTTGGATGCTTGATGCTGGATGCTTGATGCTCGATCCGCGATCCGCGATTTTCGATCTTCTTCGCCCTCTGCCCTCCGCCCTCCGCCCTCTGCTTCGAGATCGATGCGCACGCAGCGCAAATCGGGATGCTCTTGCGCGAGCACACGCGCCATGCCCCACAGCGGCGCTTGCGCGAGGTTCAGCGCCGCGGCTTCGTTCGCAATCGCTTGTGCTCCTTGCGTGATCAACCACAAACGCGGCGCGGCGTTTTCATTTGTTTTATTCAAAGCCTGCAACAGATGAAGCACGCTGCCGCACGTCAGCGTTTGCGAATCAATGAGCGCCTTCGCGCCTGGCGCAATGCTCGCGGCGAGATCAAGACTCCAGAGATGAACGATGCCATGGAGAAGTGGATGATCGTTGCTCATGACTTCGCGCAAGAGCTTGTGATATGCTTCGGCCTGCGCGGGCTCAATGTAATGTGCGTCGTTCGCAGGCAGGAGGCTTGCGCTACGTACGCTACGGTCGCCCGCATACGCGAGCACGCAGTAATCGCCGCGCGCGCGCAACTGCTCCGCGAGTTTTGCGCCGAGACCTTGTTGATCGGCGAAGATCAACCAACTCGCTTGCGCCGCTGGGCCGTTGCGTTCCGTCGGCGCGAGCGCTTTCGGCTGCCATGCGATTTCATAAAGCCAGTCTTGCCCATTAGCCTGCTGCGCGAGGCGTTGCAAAGCCGCGTCGTCCGCGCGTTTCAAGAGCAGGCCTTTGATTTCACCGAGGCAAACGTTGTGGTCATCATACCAGCGCAAATTGCCGGTGTAAGTCTCCTGCTCTGCGGCTGAAGAAGATTGCAGCTCGACGTGGCACCACACCGAGCCGACGAGGTGTTGCGCCAATTCCAATTCATCAAAGCCCATGGGCAGATAAAGCGAGGGCGCGTCTTCATGCGAGGCAATGCTTGCGAGCATGAGTTGAATGCTCGCATCGAGCAAAGCCGGATGTGCGTAGTAGATTCCGGCTACTTGTGCGATTGCTTCGGGCAATTGCAAACGCCCGAGCGTTTCGCCCGCGCGTCGCCAGAGTTTGTCGATTGCGCGAAAACGAGCGCCGACGAACGCGCCCAACTCCAAGCGGCTTTGATAAAAATCTTCGCCGGAGATTTCTTCGGCGCAGCGTGCTTTTATTTTTTCGGAATCAAACAGCGTCGCAGACAAGGAGGCCTGCGCAGCGGCGATTTTTCCGGTCACATGCGTCGTCCATGCCGCCGCGCCTTCTTCTTCATCCCCAACCAGGCGCATAATTCTAAAACGTGCTTCGCCTTCTTTTTCTGGAGAGACGATGAGTTGCAATGTTTGCGTTTGATTTTCGGGCATTGCCAACGCTTCGAGAATCGTCAGCTCGGCGACGCGACACGGGCCTTCGCCGAAAATTTTTTCCGCGGCGGAGAGCGCCATTTCCATATAACCCGCCGCGGGAAACACCGCAACGCCGTGAAAGCGATGATCGTCCAAAAACTCCGGCGATTTCACCTGCACGCGGCTTTCGAATTGCATCTCCTTCAACGCGGAGCGCAGACGAGCGCCGAGCAAAGGGTGTGAAGATCGTGGATCGTAGATAGTGGATTGTGGATCGTGAGCAACAAGCTTCGCGTCTCGTTTTTCGCTCATTGCGCTTTCATCAATCCAATACCGTTCGCGTTGAAAAGGATAGTGCGGGAGCTCTACGCGGCGGCGCAGAGGCGCTTCATGGAGCGCATTCCAATTCGGTGCACCGCCTTGAACATAAAGCGCGCCGGCACTTTTGAGAAGCTGTTCATCATCTTCCTTGCCTATGCTCAACGACGGCAGCCACGTCGCAACGCCCTCGGGCAAACAGCGCATCCCCATGCCCACAAGCGTGGGATTGGGGCCGACTTCAAGGAAGAGATTGCAGCCCTGCTCGTACAGCGCTTGCATGCCTTCGGTAAAACGCACGGCAGCGCGCACATGATCGCGCCAGTAACGCGCATTCGGGAGCTTGTGCTCCCCTAAAATTTCGCCGGTGAGATTGGAGACGATGGGAATGCGCGGCGGATGATAATCGATCTCCTCCGCAAGG
Organism: Candidatus Zhuqueibacterota bacterium; assembly: GCA_013361015.1. Taxonomy (GTDB): domain Bacteria; phylum Zhuqueibacterota; class Zhuqueibacteria; order Zhuqueibacterales; family Zhuqueibacteraceae; genus JABWAN01. The sequence goes on from JABWAN010000007.1 coordinate 3,625, forward strand.
CGCTCGAACTCATCGAGCATCGGTTCCATTAACGGCGAGTGAAATGCATGCGAAACGACGAGGGCTTTGGTTTTGATGCCTTCGTCCTGCAGCTTCGCGAGCGTGGCTTGCACGGCCTGCTCGCGGCCGGAGATGACGATATTCTGCGGGCCGTTATATGCGGCGATCGCAACTTCGTCGGCAAACGGCATGAGCGCGGCCGATACTTTTTCCTTATCCGCAAAAACTGCAGCCATCTCGCCGCGCAACTCGCCGGGCAGGGCTTGCATCAAACGGCCGCGCGCAGCAATCAATCTCAATCCTTCTTCCAAACTGAAAACACCAGCGAGACATGCGGCAACGTATTCGCCCACGCTGTGTCCGAGCATCATGGCTGGTTCGATGCCCCACGAGCGCCAGAGCTCCGCGAGTGCATACTCTACTGCAAAGAGTGCCGGCTGCGTGTAGGCGGTTTGATCGATGAGATTGCTGGTTGCTGGTTGTTGGTTGCTCGTCGCTCGTTGCTGCTCGATAGTATGGATTACATTGACATCTCCCGGGCCATCATCACGTGGAGAATCGTTATGCGAGCCCGAGACCTCGAGTCCCCCCTTGAGGGGGGGCAGGGGGGTGTTGTGCTGATCGCGTAAGGCTTCGGGATAAAGCACCTCGAGCAACGAATGCTCCAAAAAGGGCCGCAAGATTTCATCGCAGCGTTGCAGCGCGGCGCGGAAGACATGCTGCGTTTCATACAGCTTGCGACCCATGGCAAGGTATTGCGAGCCTTGGCCGGTGAAGAGAAAAGCAATTTTTGTTTGCAGCTTGCTCGGCACTTTGCCACTCAGCACGCCGGACATCTTATGGCCCGCGGCAAATGCGGCGAGTCTTTCCTGCAATTCTGCCCGGGAAGTTGTAACGATCGCCAACCGTTCGCCAAAATGCGCGCGGCCAGACGCCGCAGTATAGCATATGTCTGCCAGGGCGCTGTCGTCTTCTTCACTCAGTTGTTTGGCATAACGTCCCGCAAGCTCGCGCAAAGCCACGTCGTTCTTGGCAGAGAGACAAAGCAAGTTGGCGGCGATCGGTGCTGACGGATCGCTATATGCTGATAACCGCTCACTACTCGCCGGCCACTCCGCTTCACTGAGAACAAGGTGCGCGTTTGTTCCGGAAATACCGAAAGAGCTAACACCCGCGAGCGCGGGGTGATCCGAAACGGGCAATGGTTTGATTTGATTCTCAACGACCAGAGGCAGCTCATGCCAGGGAACTTTAGGGTTGGGCTGTTGAAAGTGCAGCGTCGGCGGCAGCATTTTATATTTAAGTGCAAGCGCAGTTTTGATGAATCCCGCGACGCCGGCTGCGCCTTCGGTGTGACCAATGTTCGTCTTCACCGAACCGACAACGCAGGGATGATCCGGCGCACGATCTTGCGCCAACACATGACCAAGCGCTTGCAGTTCCACCGGATCGCCGGCATTCGTGCCGGTGCCGTGCGCTTCCACGTAGCTCACTCGCCCGGGAGATACGCCGGCATCGCGATATGCTTTGCGCAACATGTCTTCCTGCCCCGCAATGCCGGGCGTGCCGAACGAGCCACTGGAACGGCCGTCGTTGTTTGCAGCGCTGCCGAGCACGAGCGCGTAGATCGGATCGCGATCGGCGAGTGCTTGTGAATAGGGCTTGAGCAGGACGATGCCGGCGCCTTCGCTGCGCACGTAGCCATTGGCGCGGGCGTCCGCGAATTTGCAGCGGCCATCGGGCGAGAGCATTTGCGATTGCGAATAGGCGATGCTGATTTGCGGGCGCAGAATCGTGTTGGCGCCGCCGGCCAATGCGACTTTGCACTCGCCGCTCCATATGCTGCGGCAAGCCAGGTGCACGGCCATCAGCGAAGAAGAGCAAGCCGTATCCAATGTCAAGCTCGGGCCTTGCAAGCCGAGGAAATAGGAAATGCGTCCGGAGGCCGTATAACGACCGCTGCCGGTGGCCATGTAAAAATCAATGTGCTGGGGATCGCAAAAAACGCGGTCTTCAAAATCATTGATCCACATGCCGACAAATACGCCGGTTTGATTGCTGGGCAAATCATGAGGAGCAAGGCGGGCGTCTTCCACCGCTTCCCAAGCGGTTTCGAGCAACAAGCGCTGTTGCGGATCGAGACGCTCGGCTTCGCGCGGAGAGCTGCCGAAGAAGTCCGCGTCGAACTTGTCGAGATCCTTAAGAAAGCCGCCCCATCGTGTGATGACTTTGCCGGGCGTGGCAGGCCGAGGGTCGTAATACGCTTTGACGTCGAAACGGTCGGCGGGAATATCGGTAATGGCATCAACACCGTTGCAGAGCAGTTGCCAAAATTCTTCCGGCGTATTCGCACCACCGGGAAAGCGGCACCCGATGCCGATAATGGCGATGGGATCGCGCTGCGAAGATTTTTTGGGCGCCGTCAGAGCGGCGTGCGTTGCCATTAAATAATCGTGCAAAACGTCGCGGTAATGCTCGGTCATCGTGATTCCTCAACAAGCTTGGCATCTGCCAACGGTTTTAGAGGGCAGGTTCGTTATACAATGGCTGCCTCGCATTCACAGAAATCCTTTAGCGCGGCAAGCAGGCTAATGTTGCAGGTCTAGCCTCGTGCGCGGAAGGCTCCCGCGTGCATGAGAATGCGGATTTCTATCATTCCGCTGCGTTCCATGCGGAATAGCATTGTTACACAGCCTGATTCCTGTAGAATGGCACTCCCTCCTTGTGCTCACTTGCGTGCGAATGGCGCCCCCGCAGCACTGAGAATGTTGATAAACTTCGTCATCACTCTCTCGAACGAATAGTGCTTGAGGTAGTGAGCGCGGGGTGAATAACGCGGCAGGTTATCTAAAATCTCGGCAATGCCGTGGTGAAACTCTTCCGGCGTTTTGACCAAACCGGCTTGGGGTCCGACGTAACGCGTGCCTGCGACCAAATAAGCGTTCACGAGCGCCGGCACGTCTGCAGCCATGTATTCTAAAATTGCGCGCGGTACGGCGTCCATCACGGAGCACATCACGCCCATGCGCGATTGATTGACGAAATAATTGACCTCTTCTTTCAACACTTCGCCGGTGAAATGCACGGAAAGTTTCAACGCTGCGGCGAGCTGCTCCAGTTCTTCGCGATTGCCGCGACGATCATCACCCACACAGACACACGTCAGCTTGCGCTCGGGCAGCTTGGCCATGGCGCGAAAGAGCAACTCATGATTCTTGCGTTCGCGCAAATAGGCGACGTAGCAAATGTCATAAACCTTTTCGAGCGGCAACGGGCAGTGCGAGGTTTCGTAATCGATGAGCTTGTCCCAGACGGCGCTGTGCACACGGGGAAAACGCAATGCGAGTTTTTTGCGCTGCTTCTCTTCGTCAACCAAACAAAGCTGATAGAGCTCGAGATGCTCGATATTCCATGGACGCCATTCTTTGGAATAAACCATCTTGAAGCTTTTTGGACAAAGCTCGAAAATTTGCCGGAGATAAGGCGGGAACTCCGTGCCTTCCACCCACAGAATATCGGGCTGGCCATGCGCGGCGATATAGTCGGCGAGCGACGGCGAGATTTGGCGTTGGTCGCATGGAAAAAGCTTCACCTTTAATTGTCCGGGCGCAACGATTTCATGATACGCGCCGCTCCAAAATTTCCACTCTTCACAGGAGCTAACGAGCTTGTATTTCTGCAAGCCGAAAATGATATTTTTGGAGCTGCTGCCGGCCTTTGCCGAAATTTTCATGCTCTCCAACGCCGCGCGATCGAACTCGGGGGCCGTATTCTCGTGTCTTCCAAATATCGTGCTAGGGATTTTACTGCGGATAAAAACCAATTTCATAGTCAGCCTAGTGGCGGGTTAGCAGTTCGGCCTCTGGCCATCCTCGCGCTACAAGAGGTCATTTTTTATTGCGCTACGCGTGCGCCTTGCCTTGCGTCGCTTGCGTAAAATCGAATAGGTCAAATCTTTCGTCCCCCCACACTACTCCATAAGACATGCGGCCCAATTGTCTCCGATTATCATACCTGCACTCTCGAGTTGTTGCAAAGCGCGCCTATCGAGATTTTTTACCGCCAAAAACATTTTGCTGATCAAAAACGCCAGTGCGTACCAAGCAAGGCGTTTTCGGTCGCACGGCCAGGGCACATGTTCGGCATAGGTGGCCGCAAACAATTCCTGCGCGGCGGCCAATGACACGCGCGGCCAGCCGTGGCTCAATTCCAGAAACTGCAAGGAAGCAATGAATTCGGCCACGTCGGAAAGCGGGTCGCCGAGCGCCAACGCGTCGAAATCAATGAGCGCAAGCTCCTGCTCGCGTATCAACATTTGTTCTACTCGAATCGCGCCATGTGTGGTCGCGCTCGGCAGCGTTTGCTGCGCCAGCGCGGTTTGCTGTGCGGAGAGCAGATCGATCCAAGCAGAAATCGCCTCCCGTAAGTGCGGCGCCAGCAGCATCAACTCCGCGGCGTCATCTGCTGCGGTTTTCAGTGCATCGCTCAGGTCCGGGCCATTGCGCAAGCCCGGCATTGTGCTGCGGTGCAAATCCGCGAGCGCGATGGCCAAACGGGGAAAGAGCTTTTGCCAATCCAAATTCGGCAGCGCGTCGATGAGCGCATGGCCGCGCCATTCTTCCTGCCAAAAAGTATTCACCTCTTCGAGATGGCGAATCGGCCGGGGAATCTGCATGAAAGACGCCTGTGTACGGCTATGCTCATAGGCCGCGCGCAACACTTCGAAATGATAGCGGCTCTTGGCGTCGTGGTACGTCTTGCTATAAAAAGTGCGCCGGCACTTTTCGCCCTGCGGGCCGTTGAAGTCGACGTGATAGCGCAACACGCAACGCTTGCCGGGCATGTATTTCACACGGTCGAAATGCACAGTCTCTACGCGCCAGCCGGAAGTGAGGCCGAAATCAGCCGGAGCTGAATTGATCGTCGTTTGGATGAATTCGAGATCGACCATGCGCGCCAGCCAATCCATTTTGGGGTCGTGCGGGAAACTCCAAACGACCATGTCGAGATCGGGCCAAAAGCTGAAGGGCGGCCACGCCGGCTCATGCGGAATCTCGAGGGCATGCGCCGCTCCGCTCTGCGTTGCAATTTCATCGAAGCGTTTGCGCGCACGCTTGTGCGGAAAAACTTTTCCAAAAAACCATTGCTGCAGTTGCGTGTCCGCGCCGTTCTTCATCACCACGCGGTAGAGGACGGTACAGCTTTGCGTGGCGCGATAGTAGATTTTTTCGATCGCGCAGTTTTCGACGGTGCAATCGGGCGCAAGCTCATTCACATATGTCGCAAATCGCGCCGCCATCGCAACCGGGTCCGTGACCGTGTCGAGATGATGCAACTGCGTTTCGTTGAGAGATTCGAAATTCATGATCGTTGTTTGTGCTTGTTGCTTGGAGCCTAGTTACTGGAGTAATGGAGTTTTGGAGTGGTAAAGTGGTGAGTGGCTGGAGGCATTACTCCACCACGCTTTCACTCCAACTGCATCCGGCCGCTCAAAATATCTGCCGCGATGGCGAGCAGCTTTGTAATCATGCCTTCATAATCGCGCTTGGAAACTTTGTTGGCTTTCTCCAAGCATTTCTTCACTTCCCGGCAGAGCAGATATGCTGCCGTATACCAGTGCAGCAAGTCTTGTGGCAAGCCCCACGGCGCATGGCGGCGATACGCTGCGCAGAAGCATTGCACAGCCGTGCGGCTTTGTTCTGCTGTGATCAATCCTTTGAGCGGGAGATACAAAAGGTATGCGAGGAACCCGCCGGCATCGGAGACGGGATTGCCTTGCACCAAATCATCGAAGTCGATGAGCGCGAGGCGGCCTTCCACCAACAGCAATTGCGTGAGCCGAAACGCGCCGTGAAGCGGTGTGGGTGCAAGCGGAGTAAGCTGAGAAAATTTTTGTCGCACCTGCGCCTCCAGCGCGCGCGCGAGCGGCAAATTTTCGGGCGCACTCTCGGCCAGGCGCGCCATCGTTTTTTCACATTCGTAAAGCTCGTGTTCCGGCGCACGCAAGCTCAAACGCTCGAATGCACTTTGATGAAACTGTGCCAGCATCGCGCCGCTCTCGGTTGCGAGCGCAGCGAGATTCACTTCCGGCAACAGTTGATCGACATTGCGGCCGTGCAAGCCGCGCTGAAAAATCGCATTCATAGCCGTATCGCAAAGCAACGGCTCGGGAATCAAGAGCGCGCCGCTGCGGCACACCGGCGCTTGCCAAAGCGTTTGCAATTTTCGAAAGAGCGGTTTGACCGAAACTTTGGAACTGAAGATTTTGCTGTAGAGCACCACTTCCGCGCTGCCGCGACCGCTTTCGGTTCCCAGCACCAATAGGTGACGCAAGGTGCAGCGGGTTTGCGGCGCATACTTCACTACGGTTGTTTGCACTTCGCGCAGCGCGAATTCCTGCGGGATATTGAGCGCAGGCCAGTGCTGCTGCAACAAGTCGCGCAAACGATTTGGATCAACCAACGCCGCGAGGTGTCTGATTTTGGGATCGTTTGGAAAGCCCCAAAGCAGCATGTTTTGTTCGGGCAAAAAGTGCAAAGCCGGAACGAACTCCGGCGCGTAGAGCGCGGCGTTTTGCATCGTCTTGTATTTGCGCACAACTCCACCCTCCGGCTCGATCATGCCGACGAGGATTTCATAACCCGATCTGCCGGTGCGCAAATCCGAAACGCCCAGCCCGTAACTGAGGCAACACTTTCTTCCCGGTTTATAATCGAACTCCGAGATTTCGAGTTTGTCTATTTTCAGATCGCCGTCTGCAAAGCGGGGCAAAGTGCGCTGTAAAATATTTTGCATCGCGGCGACCTCAGTCACCTGCGCAAGTTGTGGAAGCTGCGGGTCCTCCGGCAGCCTCGCGACAAACGCCATATGAAAACTCCTATTCGTTCAAACTGGCACGGCCATTTGCATAGAGTTTTCCGCCGGCGCCGGCTCTTCCGGTTCCGGCAGAGGGCGGAGCTGCAACTCATACAACTCGCGATAGGAGCGGCTCGTGCGCATCAACTCTTCATGTGTGCCGAACATCGCGTCGCGGCCTTTCTCCAAAACCAGAATTTTGTCTGCGCGCGAGATCGTGGAGAATTTGTGCGCAATGATGAAAACCGTCTTGCCCGCCATCAAGCTCTCCAAGGCCGCGTGAATGTTGGCTTCCGTGCGTGCATCCAAAGCCGTGGCCGGCTCATCGAGGATCATGATCGGCGTGTTGCGCACGATCGCGCGCGCGATGTTGAGCCGCTGCTTCTGCCCGCCGGAAAGGTTGTCGCCGCCCTCGGCAATCATCGTGTCATAACCCTCCGGCATCGCCATGATGAAGTCATGCGCTTGCGCAAGTTTTGCAGCTTGTACGATTTCCTCCTCCGTTACGCCGGGTTTGCCGAAGGCAAGATTCTCGCGCACGGTTTTGTTGAACAAGCGCGCGTCCTGCATCACCACCGTCATTTGGCTGCGCAAAGATTGGAGCGTAAAATTGTTGCTCGGCTGGCCGTCAAACAGAATTTCACCGCCCTGCGGCTCGTAAAAGCGCAGCAGCAAGTTCACGAACGTGGATTTGCCCGCGCCGCTATGGCCGACAATTGCAATGACCTCTCCCGGCGCAATCTTGAGATTCAAATTTTTAAAAACCTCCACGCCGGGTGCGTAGGCGAAATCGACGTTGCGAAACTCGAGGCGGCCTTGCAGTGGCGGAGCCGGAACCGCGTGCGGCGTATCAACAACGACGTTGTCATACTCCAGCAATTCCAAAATGCGCTCGGCAGATACCTGGGACTTGGCAATGTCCAGAAACATTTCAGCGAACTTATCGAGCGGGCTATAAAGTTTGCGCAAGTACGTCGTGAACAGCACGACCGTGCCGATTGAGAGCATGGCATCCAAAGCGAGATGTCCGCCGTAATAGACCACGCCTGCGGTTCCCACCGCAGTGAGCATATCGGTGACGCGCTTAAAAATTTTGGAGAGCTTCATGGCCTCCAAGCCGGATTGCAGGCTCTTGCGATTTTCCGCTTGAAAGCGCGCATGTTGCAAATCTTCGCGGCCATATGCTTGCACGAGCGCCATGCCGGTCACATTCTCGGAAATCAACGAGGTGACATTGCCTTCTTTACTTCGCTTCTCCTTGGTGGCCTTGTGCATGCCGCTGCCCGTACGGCGATTGTAGTAATACAAGATCGGCATGACGGAGAAAGCGATAAGTGCGAGGCGCCATTCAATCGATAACATCACGACCATGTGCGTCACGATGATGAAGATGCGGCCAAAGAATGCGACCGGCACGCCGATAAGCAGCATGGGCATTTCGCGCAAATCCGAGGTCAATCGAAAAACCAAATCGCCCGAACGGAAGACTTCGTGAAACGAAAGCGAGAGTTTTTGCAGATGTTTGAAGATGCGCTCGCGAATCTCGGCGCTCATGTTCACGCCCACGATGAGAAAGCCCACCTTCTGCAAATAGCTCACAATGCTGTCCACGCTGCTGATCACCACAAAAGCAATGGAAAACACGGCCAGCAACACGGTCGGCTCGCTGCCGAACCATTGCTCGAGGAAAGCAAACTTGTGCGGCAATGGTTGCTTTAAGACGACGTGGTCGAGGATCATCGTCAACGCCCACGGCGTGATCAAAGACAAAAGCGCAGTCACGAACAGTGAGCCGATTGAAACGGCGAACAGTTTCCAATTGGTCTTATAATGTGGCGCAAAGACTTTGTATGCGCGCTTCAGAATTTTCCAATTTATATTCTCGAGCTTGGCGCTCTGCTGTTTTTTGTCCTTTTTATTCTTCTTTGTTTTTTTGTCCTTCTTGCTCATCTAAATCTCCGAGACTTCATCTCACGCAAAAGCGTCGAGTAACGTCCAAGTGCGAATTTTTCCGGCAAGCGAACGCACGCGCCTGCGGGCATGAATTCGATTTGCGCCCTTTACTTCGCCAAAATCATTTTGCGCAGGAACACGGCGTTGCCGGCTTGCAATCTGAAAAAGTACAAACCCGCGGGCAGCCCGCTCGCAACAAATTCTCGCGTATATGCTCCCGGCTCGTGAGGGCCGCGAGCCAGCGTTTGAATCTCCTGGCCGAGCGCATTGAAAACTTGCAGCGAAACCTCGCCCGCAGTGGCCACGGTGTAGCGAATCTTGGTAGAGGGCGCGCGGCCCAAGGCGAGTGCGTGTGAAGCTGAAAAAGGATTCGGATAATTCTGCAGAAGCTGAAACGCATTGGGCTGCAGTTCTGCGCGTTCATCAACATGTGCCGGCGCACCCTGAATCACATACTTATAGAGAAAATCGCTCGACCATTGCACCAATTCCTCCATGTGATCGGACAAATCGTGATCTCCGCCCGGCACCGGACGGAAATCGTATGGAATACCGACTTGTTCCGCGCGATTCTTAATTGCTCCAGCGCTCGCGTATGGAACGCTCTTGTCGTCAGTGCCGTGAATGATGAGCACCGGCGGCTCACCGGGTTCCATCTCGGAAACTGCCATCATACCGGCCATCTCAATACACGCTGAGACCGCGGAAGAATGACCGGGGCTGCCGCTATTGCCTTCGGGCTCGGCATAGGTGGCGAACAGCGAAGTAATGCCGCCGGCCGATTTTCCGCCCACTGCGATGCGCGTCGTATCGATGCGAAAGGTTTTGGCGTTCGCGCGGAACCAGCGCACCGCGGCTTTGGCGTCTTCATATGCTTGGCGAATCGCGTCTGGCGTAATGCTGCCATACAAGCGATACTCGATCGAGGCCGTAACATAACCGCGCTTGGCAAAACGCTCGGCAAGCGTCACGAAGAAACTATTGCTCTTATCTTTGACCCCGCGAAAACCGCCGCCATGTATCCAAATCACGACGGGACGCCGCAACTCGGCATCGCCTTTGGGTTGATAAAGGTCCAGCAACAAAATTTCCTTTTTGCCCGTGCCCAGATTGACGGCTTCCCCGTAAGGAATGTCTCTCGTGACCTCAACGGTCTTAAAAACTTCGTCTTGATATCTCTGCACCGTGTTGCCCGCTTGTCCGCAAGCCAAGCCGGCGCAAAAAAGAAATGCTGTGGCAAAAAATTTTCTCATCCTGCTTCATCCGTGAAGTAAAGTGCATTCATAAAAACGGAGTGTCTTGATCAACAAATCTGCAACGCCACGCAAGCGGCAATTCTCCGAGCTCTTCTTCAATGCTTCAACGCCGTGCTCAAATAGCGGCGACTACTTCCTTCGCCGTACTGCCATTGCCGTTCGTATTCGCAAGCTCGGCGCGCAACTCGCGTTGCCAGCCATATTGCAATTCATACAATTCACGATACTGCTTGCTTGCGCGCAAAAGCTCCTCATGCGTGCCGAAGTAGGCGGCTTGCCCTTCGTCCAACAAAAGAATTTTATCCGCATTCATGATGGTTGAGAACTTATGCGCGATAATAAACGTGGTCTTTCCGGCAGCCAAATGATGAATCGCGGCATTGACTTTCGCTTCGGATTTCGCGTCGAGGCCGGTGACCGGCTCATCCATAATGACCAAGGGGGTGTTGCGAATGATCGCCCGCGCAATGTTGATGCGCTGCCTTTGTCCGCCGGACAGGTTATTGCCGCCTTCATTAATCATCGTGTCGTACCCTTCCGGCATGGCCATGATAAAATCGTGGGCTTCGGCGCTCTTTGCCGCGGCAACGATCTCCGCTTCCGTCGCGCCGGTTTTTCCGAAAGCGATATTCTCGCGCACCGTTTGGTTGAACAACGTGGCATCTTGCAGCACGATGGTCATTTGGTCGCGCAGCGATTTGATGGTATATCTTCGCACGTCCTGTCCGTCGATCAAGATCTCGCCTTTCTGCGGATCATAAAAACGCATGAGCAGGCTGATCAGCGTGGATTTGCCCGCACCGCTGTGGCCTATAATCGCGATCATCTCGCCCGCTTGCACGCGCAGATTTAATCCCTGCAATACTTCTTTGCCCTTTTTGTATCCGAAGGTGACGTCGCGAAATTCGATGTGGCCTTGCAGCGTGGGCGCGGGCAAGGCGTTGGGATGATCCTGCACGATTTTGTCATTCTCCACCAGTTCCAACAAGCGTTCGCCCGAGGCCATGGCCTTGGCAAGATTCAAAAAGATGGAGCTAAATTTTTCGAGCGAGCCGTAAATGTCACGCAAATAGGCCGTGAATAACACCAGCGTGCCCGGTGAAATCTCATTGCCCAGCGCATAACGCCCGCCGAAATAAAGCACGCCGCCGGTGCCCAGAATCACGAGAATATCGACCACTCGACTATAAGTGCGGTGCATGCGAAACGCTTCGACTTGCGAGCGCAAGCTGAACTGGTTTTGCGCGCTCAAACGCGCATGCTCCGAGTCTTCGCGGCCATAAGCCTGCACCAACGCCATAGCATTGACGTTTTCCACGAGCATGGCGGCCAGCTCGCCTTCCTGCGATCTCATCTTGGTCATCGCTCTTTTCATGCCCACGCTAAAATACTTTGTGGCAAGATAAATAAACGGCACGGTGGTCAACGCGATGAGCGCCAAACGCCAATCCAGCGAGAGCATCAAAATCGAATAGCCGGCAAAAGTCACCAAACGATGCGTGAGGTCTTGCGGGCAGTCGATCAGAATGCTGCTCATCTGCTTGGCGTCGGAAGTGAGCAAATAAACGAGATTGCCGGAACGGGAGGTCTCGTGAAAGGACAAGGACATGCGCTGCAGTTGCGCAAACACGCGCTCGCGAATGTCGGCGTTAATGCGGTCGCCCGTGCTCGAAATCCAAAACTTGTTGATGTAGGTGAAGAACGATTCCAGCGCGATGACCAGCACGATCGACACGGAGAGAATGAGCAGCAGCAGTTTGGGATCATCCTCCAGCATGGGATTGAGAAAGTGCAGATTCGCCGGCAGGCTTTCGTCGAGGATGACGTGATCTAAAATGAGCTTGAGCGGCCAAGGGCGCAACATTTCCGTGGCAATGCCCGCCAGCAATGCCAGCCCGGCGACGCTCAAAGTCTTCCAATATTTTTTATAGTGCCGCCCGAAGATCCGGTAGATTCTGAGCAGCGCGCGCTTATTGACTTTTTCTTGGATTTCTTGTGTGTTCGTCTTACTCAACTTCTTAGGCTCCTTCTACTCTTTCGCATGCATCAGCGCCAGTCCGGCTTCCAGTAATTTCCGCACGGGCGCAAGCCGTTCCACGGCATTTTGCAGACGAAAGGCAATCATGGCGCGGCGCAAGTAAGCAAAGGCTTGATAGGTGCGCAGGCCGGGCAGCGTGTGCGTCGGCGTGGCGGCAAGATAGGCTTCGAGAAAACCGTGGCGCAGCTCTCCGCTGCGTTCGCCAAAATGCGCATTCAGGGTCACGAGAAAATTGCCCACGTCCAACGCGGCGTGCGAGCGGCAAAAGCCGTCGAAATCAATGAAGACAGCTCCCTCCGCGGTGATAAAAATTTGCGCGAGATTCAAATCGCCGTGCACGGGGCACGCTTCCGCCCTGCGCAGACTTTCATCCGCGTGCATCGTCGCGATCAAGTCGCGCACCAACGGCGCCAATTCGGGATGAGCTTCCGCTAGCGCATCCGGGCCGGGATGGCAATACTTGTGCAGATGATCTTGAAAGACTTTTGCCTCTCCGACCGCGGTCGGCAGGCCGTGCAACGAGGCCAAGTTTTTCGCCGCGCGTTGCATGGCGGCAAACAGATCATCAGGGTGGCATAAATTCGCGAGCGCGCGACCCGGGGCCGCGTCTTGCAATACCATGCCCAATTCCGCCACATATGCCAATGGCTCCGGCATGGCAAATTCGGAGCGTTGCCGTTCGGCCGTTTGCCAAAGCGTGCGCAGCGTTTGAAAAATCGTTTGCCCTCGATCCTTGCGATAGAGCTTGCCGAAAATTCTGCGGTCATGCCATTCCGCGTGCGGCGAAGACAAATGATACGCCACGACGCCGCGCTTGCCGGGCACGTATTTCAATAACTCGGAACAAACTTGTGAAAGCAAAACCGGCTTGCTCTCCCGGCGCAAAGCCGCAGAGAGCAAGGACAACATCTCGCCGTTATCCAAAGCGCGGCTCAGACCGGGCAATTTGCGGTCAAAAGCAGGTGCGCTCAAATACCGTCGATCTCCGTTTTCTCGTTCAGTGCAATCGCAACGCCGATCACCTCGATGGTGTTCGTTTCGCGATCGATCTTGTTGATGGCGCCTTGCAGCTCGTCAATGGCGAAACCTCTTGGCTCCTGCACTTTGATTTTCAGCGGCACGAAGCCGCGCACGGGCGAGTAATTGCCCTTCACTTTGATGACGTCGCCGACTTTGAGACCATCCAAGCCGACGTCTTGCCGCGCGAGATTCTTGATGAGCACGCCGCTCTGCACGGAAAAATCGCGCTGCATAACGCGCATGGTTCGGGTCTGTAGCTCGACGCTCTGCAGCTTGCCTTCGAACGAAACGTCTTCTTCGTCCGGCTTCACGACGATTTCCAAAGCCGTGAATTTGCCGCCTTCCAAAGCCTGCCCTTTCACTTTGACGCGTTGCCCGATTTTGAGCTCGTTGAAACCAACAATCTGACTCATGTGTAAATCGTCTCCAAAGAAGTTAGGTGAATTGTAGCTTGTGGGATTGTTGGGGGCATTGCACGAGTCTGACTGCACCAGCCGACACACCAACAATCCATTTCTCCATCGCTCCACCACTCCAATGCGCCTTCACTCCGCCTCTTGCAGTTCCAAATCTTCGACCTCGTCATCATAACCGGCCCGGAAGAAATTGCTCGCCGGCGTGACCGTGCTGGACTTGATTTCTTCAATGCAGGCCAGGCCCATTTCGACCATGCGCTTGACCCGGCGTTCCCAGCCGTCTTCTTGCAGGCGAAGACACTTGCACGCGCGGCGCAAATGCGTGAGACCTTCATACAGCGGCACACGATGCGCGACCTCCGGATCAATGATGGAAAAATACTCGTCGAGAAAAACGTCGATTAATTCGCTCACCACCGGCTGGCGCTTGATTTTGCCTTTCAAGAACACCAGCAAGTTGCCGAGATCGGAAGCCGGATCGCCGTAGCTCAACGCATCGAAGTCGATGAGCCACACGTTTTCGTTTTCAATATGAACCTGGCCGAGGTGAAAATCGCCGTGTAACGTGGTCATTTTGTAATTGCCAAAGCTCGCTTCCACTTCATGCGCGCCTTGAATGAGCGCGTCCACCGCCGGCGCGAGCTGCGGACAAGCGAGCGCAAGAAATTCGTGGCGCGGGTGGCAGCGGGTGAGATGATCTTTCACCGTAAATGGCTTGCCGGGCACGAGCGGGCACTGGTGCAGCTTTGCCAGTGTGCGCGCCACTTGGCGCATGTGCTCCGGCTGCGGTGCCTTCTTCAAAATGTTTTTCACCGGCACGCCGCCCACTTCTTCTTGAAAGAGCATGCACAAAGAAGAAGAGAACTCCAGCGGCTCCGGAATGCTAATGTTGTCCTGCGCCGCGCGCGAGAAACCGTATTCCCACAGCCGGCGCATATTCTCGAATACGGCCTCGCCGCGGTCGGCTTTGAAAACTTTGCCGATCACGCGCCATTCCAACTGCTGCTCGCTTGCCGCTTCCACGGCGTTGATGCGATAACGCAGCACGCAACGTTGATTGCGGCGGCGCATGACCTCGATGCGAACGCCGGCGACGCGCCAGGCAACGCCCCAAAACTCTTGCAGGAGCGGCGCGAAGACTTCAGCCATGCGGGTCTCGTTCATGGCCGTTTCCAACGTATACAGCTTGTCCTTGAATTTGAGTGCTTCGGACTTCGATGCAGAAGACATGATGTGGCCCTTTAAATAATTCTACGTAACGCAAATTGCCCCCGCGACGACGGGGCGTTACAGAACTGTCCGCTGCATCCTTTCAACGAGACTTCAAAAGCGAAACGAGAAATAAAACTCGTGCAACGATAGCTCCGGAGACGTGAAGATCACCGAACTCGATCGTCAAAACTTATAAGAGCAACCGCCCTCACCTTGCACAAAACTTACCCTTCGACATGCGTCGTTGCGGTCTCATAGCGCGAAACCTGCGCTTCGGAAAGCGCAGCCGCTTCGCTGACAAGCGGGATTTGCGGGAACGCCGCATTGCCCATTGCGCGTCGCAAGGCCGCTCCAATCTGCATCACGTTGCGCAGCGCGTCATAGTCCCGTTCCACTTTCGCTCTGCCGGCCCGACCGAGCGCACGCGCCCATTCCGGTCGATCCAACAAAAGCGCGATGCCGTTTGCGAATGCAGAAGGATCCTTTTCTGCAACGAGCACGCCGCTCACGCCGGTTTCCACGCATTCCGGTATGCCGGAGATGTTGGTGGAGACGATGGGGATTTGTAACGCCATGGCTTCCACAATGACATTGGGAATGCCATCGCGGTCGCCGTCTCTCTGCACCTCACACGCCAAAGCGAAGATATCTGCGCGCCGGTAATAGGCGAGCAGCTCATCTTGTGACATCGCACCGAGCAGCTCGATGCGATCCTCCATTTTGAGTTTTTTGATCAAGCTGCGCAGCTCGATCTCCATCTCGCCGCCGCCAATGAGGTGGCAATTAAAACGGTAGCCGCGCTCGCGCAGCAGGTGCAGCGCGCGAATCAAAACCGGAAAGCCTTTCTTCGGCACAAACCTGCCCACGGAAAGAATGCGTGGGCAATCGTTCTTGCTCGCGTGTTCCTGCAGCGGAAAGCTCTCCAAATTCAGCCCATGATAGGTGCAAAAGACCTGCGCCTGCGATCCGCCCACTTTTTGCAAATATCTTTTATTGAAGTCGGTACACGTGGTCACGAACTGCGCTTTCAAAATCTTTTCGCGG